>WJMB01000324.1 GCA_014728185.1 Candidatus Coatesiibacteriota bacterium | reverse complement strand
TCCGTATCGATTGGATGCGGCTAGTCGAGGTTCTTGATGCCGCCCCAACTGGTCTCCACGGTGTTCCAGTCGTCCTGGATGGTGAAGGACCAGGAATCGGTGCCGGAGTTGGTCAGCATATCGTCGGCGTTCCACTCGACGCTGACCACGTCGCCGGCCCCGTACTCGCTGGGCGGGACGAAGTTGACGCTGAAGGAGCCGTCGCCGTTGTCGGTAATGGTGCAGTCGCCGGTGACGTCGCTGGAGTCGACCAGCACCTGGATGGAGGCGCCGTCGGTGCCGGCGTCGTCATCGACGATGTCGAAGTCGATCTCGGTGTCGCCGGGAACGCCCGTCGCGCCGGGAGCGGGATCCTGGTTGGCCGAGTAGGGACCGGTGATGTCATCATCGACATAGGCGCGGATGAAGCAGTCGTACCAGCCGGCGCTCCAACTGCCGGAATAGTACTGGAAGTCGTGGTTATCCATTCCGCTGCTGTCGGCGCCCACGCCTCCATACTCGGAGGTGGAGTCCCACTCCTGGATGCCGTAGAAGGTGGCGTCGGCGTCGTACACCGGTGTATCAAGGGTGTAGTCGACCCAGGCCCAACCGGTATGGCTCACCGTCTGGCTGGTCGTCCAGAGCTGGGTACCGGCGTCGGGGTCGCCGCCCGAATCATCGTAGAAGGAGCAGGTGACATCGGCGCCGGATCAGGTGTTGAAGTAATACATCCGGAAACCGGTGATCCAGCAGTCGGTCAGGCCGAGGTCGCTGCCGATGAAGTACTTGGCGACCTTGATTTCGAGATTGGCCCAACCGCCCCAGGAGGAAGTGTCATCGTCGTCGTAGATGAACTCCTGCTGGGCCAGGGGCTCGGGCTGGATGGTGAAGGCGCCCGCGGCGCCGACGACGGGCGTAGACTGTTCCATTTCATGGACGGGAACGGCGGCGAAGCCGTCGAGTTCCAACGGTTTGGCGACGGCCAGGCAGGCCAGGGCGAGGAGAATCAACAGGGTCCTCTTCATTGTATCGTCCTTTCGATGGGGTGTCTCGAACGACAGTTGATTGACACCGGGGGCGGGGTTATCTGAGCGTCCTTAATCAAAGAAGGGGTTTGTATCCCTTTCGGACCGTGTTGTGAATGTATTCCGCAGATAATATATGTGTAAGGGATCACTTAGCTGTCATGGACCGGGGTGTTACTGAATATCCTTCAATTATCAGCAGTTCGCGGACAAACAGGTTCGCACATTCATTTAGCTGGTTGTGGCGGGTTATGCGGGTTTCCATATTCCCGTTATGCCTGTATTGACCTCTCAGCGCTTAAAAGGAACCGCTTGGCACCATGGACCTCGATGATGATGCATCGATCCCAAGTAAGCGAACAATATGCATTTATAACGAGTATGCGCCGAGAGGTAAGGTTGCTGACTTATCTATCTTCGATATCGCCTCGTATCAGCCGCTTTTTCGAGATAGGTCGGTGTTTCCAATTGAAACTATCTGGTCCAGGATCGTGTTTGATGCCATGTGTAATTGCAGAGGTGCCGGTTACTACTCAGCAGGTGAAAAGTGGCGGCTGCAAGGGGTGTGTTCGGAGGGCAACCCGCCCTGCCTATTTGCTTGCATTTTTCGACAATTCGCTTGCCGCTCGATTCATAACTGATTCATTATCAAGCGACAAAGCCGCGCATGCTGGTATCGGGATCAATGTCGGACGCACCCGAACAGCGAATGTATGCTCGGCGATCCTTTGATAATCGACCCTGATTTGGTCCGAGCCAGCTCCTAGATGCCCAAAGATGAATCTTGTTAGTCCAACAGCACTATCCGGGATCCTAAACCATGACAGGTTTTTTCATATCTTTCCCGCATAACGTCAAGATAAAAACGCCTGGATCAGAGCGCGGTATGCAGTTGCCGAGCAACCCCGAGCCACCCAATGCTCCTCCTGCGTATCTGAAAAAACTCACGCATCTGCCATAAACAGCTCATTCGATGCGCATACCTGATTTGCTGCTAACTGCATATATCTGAACGTTGTTCAGCAACACCTCCGTGGGTGACAGTTAAGCTATCCCATCCGTTTTATCCCACGGCTACAAGCTCCGGATGCTCACTCGCGGTTTGGTTGTCCGCCATACCGCTGTTTAATCAAGGTGGTTCGGTGGATCATATGGTCCTTCAAAGTCGGCATGCGGGGGCGACTGCATCCAGCCTCTACGCTTTGCTGTTTTGAGGAGCATCACGCATACTTGGCTGGCATCATAATCCAGGCCGCCGCTCTGGGGTATTTTTTAACTTGTGAGGCATTATGCCGCCGATGTTGCTCAATCCCGCGTTGGCCTGCTTATCGGTTCCAATATGTCTTAGGCCGCGGGTTGTGCGGCGGCATCCCTGGCTTTCTTGCTTGCTTGATTGAACTCCTACCGCTTAACACCGCGCTCGGGCTGGGTTACAATCGAACTTGCAAACGATCTTCGCCCCCCTCAACGCCCAACCGGAAGGAACCATGCTCCCCCTGGTCGCCATCGTCGGACGCACCAACGTCGGCAAGTCGACGCTCTTCAACCGCCTGATCGGTCGGCGGCTGGCCATCGTCGACGCCCTGCCCGGCGTCACCCGGGACCGGATGTACGCCGACGCCGAGTGGCCCTGCGGCCGCTTCTCCGTGGTCGACACCGGCGGCTGGGACCAGGCCGATCCCGAGATGCGCGAGCTGGTCGACGAGCAGCGCGAGACGGCCCTCGACGAGGCCGAGCTGATCCTCTTCGTCGTCGACGCCATGGCCGGGCCGCTGCCCGAGGACCGGGAGATCGCCGACCGGCTGCGCACCGTCGACAAGCCCCTGCTGGTGGTGGCCAACAAGGCCGACAACGAGCGCCTGGAGGATGAGGCCTACGAGTTCTACGACCTGGGCCTGGACGCCGAAGTCCTGCCGCTTTCGGCCAAGGGCAAGCGCAACTGGGGGCGCCTGCTCGAGGTCATCGGCGCCGCCGTCGGCGGCCGACACGACGAGGAAAGCGACGGACCCGAGCCCGTGGCGATCATCGGCCGGCCCAACTCGGGCAAGAGCTCCCTGGTCAACGCCCTGGTCGGCGAGAACCGGCTGATCACCTCCCAGGTTCCCGGGACGACGCGGGACGCGGTCAGCGTGCCCTTCAGCTACGCCGGGCGCGATTACCTGCTGGTCGACACAGCCGGTCTGCGACGGCGCAAGAAGGTCCGCGGCGAGGTGCTGGAGCGACTGACCGTGGTCCGCGCCCTGGAGCACATCCGGCGCAGCCGTCTGGTGGTCATGCTCGTCGACGTCGTCGGCGGCCTGGTCAACCAGGACGCCAAGATCATCGGCTACGCCCTGGAGCGGGGCCGGGCGGCGGTGATCGCCTACAACAAGCTGGACCTGGTCGAGGCCGACGACCGCGACCGCCGGGAGATCATCGCGGCGACACGGGAGGAGCTGGGCTTCGCCGCCCATGTGCCCGTCGTCTTCCTGAGCGCGTTGACCGGCCGGGGGCTCAAGGGGCTGATGAAGCGCCTCGAGACCCTCTCCGAGGCCTTCCGGCGCGAACTGACCACCCGGGAGGTCAACGACATCCTCGAGGATATCCAGCAACGCCACCAGCCGCCCTCCCACCACGGCCGCGAGGTCAAGCTGCATTACGGCGTTCAGACCCGCAGCGCCCCGCCCAAGCTCCTGATCTTCCTCAACCGCGAGGTCGAGCTCCACTTCTCCTACCAGCGCTTCATCGAGAACCGCTTCCGTGAAGCCGCCGGCTGGCAGGGCGTGCCCCTGGAGCTGGAGTTCCGCGCCGAGAAGCGCCGCCGCCGCTGAACCTCCCTCCCGCCTTTACCCCGCCGCCGCCGTTATGTACAATTATGTGGCAGGCTCCAACTTAGCCTTTACTCTGGAAAAGTCCGCGCGTCGGGTGGGGGGTTGACACCAATAACCACCCTCCAAGGGCGAAGGCGCTGAACTCCCGGACCGCTCCCCTGGGCTCCCGGGC
>WJMB01000323.1 GCA_014728185.1 Candidatus Coatesiibacteriota bacterium | reverse complement strand
ATAAAGCACATGATAACAAGCTATTAGCGATATATGCCTGTTCAGAAACGTGTGATAATCCCTATCACAATAAGCTAACCAATGCCTATCAGCCTGTTTTTCCAAACACGTTCAAGGATGCCTGATGGGAAACGCCGCGGAGGATCGACCAACCGGATCCCCCCGCCATTGTCGATCAGATAAGCAAGCCGACCGACACTACAGATCCATACACCACCCGATGGATGCCAACGACACCATCGTCGCCATCGCCACGGCGCCGGGACGCGGGGCCTTGGACGTCGTCCGCCTCAGCGGCCCCCGGGCCGTCGAGATCGGCGACGCCCTGCTCGACCCGCCGCCCTCCACACGCCCGCCGCGATACTGCCACCCGGCCCGGGTCCGGGGGCGATCCGGGGTGCTGGACCGACTGCTGGCGGTGCGCTTCGCCGCCCCGCGCTCCTACACCGGCGAGGACGTGCTGGAGTTGAGCTGCCACGGCGGCGGGTTGATCGCCGCCCGCCTGGTCGAGCTGGCCCGGGCCGCCGGGGCGCGTCCCGCAGAGCCCGGGGAGTTCACCCGGCGGTCCTGGGAGGCCGGCAAGCTGGACCTCTTGCAGGCCGAGGCTGTCGGCGCTCTGTCCGGGGCGCGCAGCCTGGACGGTGTGCGCCTGCTCGAGCGCCAACTGGGCGGCGGACTCAGCCGCCGCATCAGCGAGCTGCGCGGGAAGCTGCTGGCCTTGAGCGCCGAACTCGAGGCCCGGATCAGCTATCCCGACGAGAACGACCTCGACGACGGCGCGGATTTTAGCACCGCTTTCCGCCACGGCGCGGAAACGTTGGAGGAGGCTCTGGGTGAGCTGTTGGCGTCGGCGGCCTTCGCCCGACGGATGATCGGCGGCGCCCGGGCGGCCCTGGTCGGTCGGGAGAACGTGGGCAAAAGCTCGCTCTTCAACCGCCTGCTGGGCGCCGAGGCCGCTCTGGTAGCCACGGTCCCCGGCACCACCCGCGACGCCCTCAGCGGCGAGTTGGACCTCGACGGCCTGCCGCTGATCCTCTACGACACGGCGGGACGCCCCGAGCTGCCGACGGACGAACTCACCGAGCTGGCCGCCCGGCGGGCCGTGCGCACCGCCGACTCCGTCGACCTGCTGCTGCTCGTCGTCGAGGCCGATGACCCGCGACCGCCGGAGTGGGCCGCCGACGAGGGCGTCCGTGAACGGCTGCTCCCCGTGGCCAACAAGACCGACCTGTTGGGATCGGGAGTCCGACCACCGACCGAGCTGCTGGGTCGGCCCCTGATCCCGGTCAGCGCCGAGACCGGCACCGGGATCACCGAGCTGCGGCGCTGCCTGGCCGAGCGGCTGCGACCGGTCAACGTCGAGACAGCCCTGACCACGGCGCGCCAGGTCCGGGGGGTCCGGGCGGCGCGGGAGGCCCTGGGCGAAGCCGTCGCGGCCCTGCTCCGGGGTGCCTGGGACGCCGCCTCCGTGGAGCTCGAGGCGGCCCGGCGCGGCCTGGACGAGGTCCTGGGCCGCCTCACCACCGAAGACACCCTGAACGCCGTCTTCTCCCGCTTCTGCGTCGGCAAGTAGTCCGGTCGCGGACGGGCTCGGAATATGCTACTATTGTCAAGTCGGCGCCAGTGGACACAGCCCTCATTCGACACATTCATCTGCCCGAGCGTGCAAAACGGACACGAAGGGCAGTCTGTTGGGGTCTTACCCGCTGCTCAGAGCATTTCGACTGTCGTCAGGCAATCGCCCATTGGCGCACCCTCGAGCCTGGACGAGCATTACTCGACTCTCGACATTGCTCGACTCCCGGCAAAGAAGCTCGGGAGTCGGTAAGCACTGATCTTTGCCGCCAGATGTGGAGTCCGAGGCGCGGTGTAAGCCGACGGCGGAATATCGGTATGGTTTGAAGTCCGTTTCCAAGTCGCCGCCGACAGCCGGACCGTCAACCCGCTCCCCGACAGCCCACAACCCATGAACCCGAGAACCACAGCGTGACGCCGAATCCGGCGGCGCTTCAACCGGATCCTGTTCCAGCTTATCCAGCAACCCGATCGGCCCAGCCGATCCAACCCGGAGGTATCAATGCGCAAACTCCTTCTCCTCACACTTTTAGCTCTGCTGTTGGTCTTCGCCGGCTGCGGCGAGGAAGGCGAAAACGGCGAGGGCGAGGAAGTCGATCTCGAAAATGTCGGCGAGGAAGGCTTCCCGACCCAGGAGAAGCTGGTCGACACCTTCATCGAGGCCGCCAACTCCCGCGACAAGGAGACCCTCTACACCTGCTTCAACACTCCGACCAACGCCGATCCCGTCTGGGAGCGCATCGAGAAGTACGACATGACCTTCAGCGAGGGCTACACCATCGAAGAAGACAGCATGTACGATACGGTCATCTTCGACAGCGCCCGCTGGGAAGACTTCGGCGTCTACGAGCAGGAACTCTATGTGGGCCAGTGGAACGGCGCCGGCGAGGAGATCGAGGGCTACCTGTTCAACGGCCAGGGCTGGCACTATCCCGAGGACGCCGAGGAAGGCGAGGACGAGGAAGTCACCGAAGATGACGGCACCGACGAAGCCGCCGCCGAGGCCGAAACCGAGGAAGAGGCCGCCGAGGCCGAAACCGAGGAAGAGGCCGGCTAGCAACTCTTTTTCAAGAGCAGCCGATGCGAATCGGCCTGCTTCCAGTCTTACTCTTCGGTCTTCTTCACCGCACTTGTGAGGAAGAGGAAAGCGAAGACATCCACACAACGGATGAAGAAGCCCTGTCAGTTGGCCTACCGACCCGGCAAGCCCGGGTCGAGGCCTTCATCACCACCGGCGAGACCATCGAAGGCTTCCTCTTCAACGGCCGGTCCCGGCTCCTGATCGGCTCGACCGCCGATCGATAGTCCTTTGCTACAAGGGTATCCGGGGCAGGCATCGGACACTAAAACCACCACAGCCCGATCCCCTCGGATCGGCTGTCCAGCACGGCGGGGCCGAGCGCTCCGTTCATCAAAAACAAGGAGTATAGATGCGCAAGATACTGATCGTCAGCGGGTTGATCGCGGCCCTCTTCGTCGCCGGTTGCGGTGGCGGCGCCGACTCACCCGAGAAGCTGATGGAATCCTTCTACGCCGCCGTCAACGACGGCGACGAAGAAGCCTTCAAGGCCCTGTTCACCGAAAGCTACGCCGGCGAAGAGTTCACCCCGCCCGCCGAAGAAGTCTGGGAGATCATCGAGACCAACGAGCTGACCTTCCCCGAGGGCGAGTACGAGATTATCGAGGACACCTTCGGCCAGCAGGTCGCCCTGCCGCCCTACACCGACGCCGACGGCTGGGATATGCAACTGCTGATCTACATCAGCGAAGTCGACGGCGAGTGGCTGTTCAGCGGCTACGCCAACCAGCCCGCCAGTTGGGGCGAGGAAGAGACCGAGGAAGAGGAAGTTGAAGAGGAGATGACCGAGGAGGAGCTGGCCGAGGCCGCCGAGGCCGAAGCCGCCGCCGCCCTCGAAGAGGAGGTCAAGACCTACCTCAACGAGAACTACCTCGATGACATCAAAGCTATCGGCGAGAAGTACGACGCCAGCGGAGACATCCAGTACTACATCAAGTTCATCGACGGCGAGTTCGACTCGATCATGTCCACGGCCACCGGCTACGGTGACGACACCGCTTACAACAACGCCGAGCTGCGCGCCGAGCTGGAGGAGTTCCTGCCCAGCTTGACCATCGAGCCCACCGAAGAGGTCAAGATCCTCTGGATCCTGGAGTTCCCCATCGAGTAACCCGGAACACCAGCTATCGGCATTGCAGAACGGGACCGCCTCGGCGGTCCCGTTGTTGTGCGCAATCAACGCAGGTTCACTCTTGCTTCTCGTCGTCAGTTTACCCTAATCCTCTAGGAGCCGGTGGGAGCCGGAGCGCTGAGCCCGACGTCGGTTCGACGGGGGCTCACCGGCTTGAACCTGTGCGACGATGGACGGCCAAGCCGCTGGTTCAATTGATGCTTGTGGATCGTTTCACACCCTGGCGCTCGGCTATCGTCGGGGGTTCTTGCGGGACCTCCCGCT
>WJMB01000322.1 GCA_014728185.1 Candidatus Coatesiibacteriota bacterium | reverse complement strand
GCTCACAACTGACAGGCACATCTGCTATTACACGTGTATTATCAGCAGAATACAACCATAACCCGGTCCGAACAGGGTATTCGATCCCTTGGCACAATTCGGTATCCTGGAGTTCTGACTGCTCCCAACTGCAAGTTTGCTTCTTGTAATGAGTGATACGTTAAGCTGTTGGTTTGCAACATGAAAAGGTTGCGCGCAGACGGTGTGGCGGATTGCCGCGCTGTTCCGCTCGCAATCCTTCTCAGCGCTGCATCGACCAGAAGATGGCGCATCCATCGGCTCCTCGACCTAAGCCGGCCGCCTGGTTCAGCCGCCTTCCCGCCGTACCCGCAGTCCGTCCGACGGGGAGGCTTTGGCGCGTTTGTTGCGCCGGTGGCGAGGCCGGACGCCGGCGGCGCGGGGGCTCGCAAGAAACGTGCCAAAGCCGGTCTCGCGAGTGAACGTTCGGCCCGGCTCTCCTGAATGGGAGGTTAACCCACGGTGTGCGTCGGCCCGGCAGTGTAACGAAACCAACGGGCGACAGCTTGATGCGGATTGCCCGGTGGCGCAAGCCGCCGTAGCCTTATCAGCTACCCCGGCCGTTACTGGATCGTTGACTGCCCCCCGCTTCCCCGCACAATCGCCCCCTCGGGGCACACCTGGGCGCAGGCGGCGACGGCCGCGGCGGACTCGCTGCGCGAAAAATCGGAGCGGTTAATACGCCCGCTCGTACTCTGTGTCCTGGACGATCGCCCCCTCGGGGCACACCTGGGCGCAGCAGCCGCAACCGATACACAGCTCGGGGTCGATGCGGACCCTCTCTCCATCGAAGCCGAAGGCCGGACAGGCGAAGTATTTGATGCAGGTCTTGCGCAGCGCGCACTTCTCCTGGTCCACCCTGTAGGGCGGCGGCATCTTGCGCTCCCGCTTCCACTGCCGGGTCGTGTAGAGCATGCAGGGGTGGCGCAGGACGACCACCGCCGGACCCGCGTGCTCCAAGCCCCGCTTGACCGCCTCGCGCACCTCGTCGATCCGCCAGGCGTCTACCTCTTCGACGTGCCCGACACCGATGGACTCGAGGATGCGCCGCGGCTCGATCTCCGGTCGCGAGCCCGCCGGCCCGCGCCCCGAGTGCGGGTTGGGCTGATGCCCCGTCATCGCCGTGATCTGGTTGTCCATCAACAGGATCGTCACGTCGTGGTTATTCCAGACCGCGTTGATGACCCCCTCGATCCCCGCGTGGAAGAAGGTCGAATCACCCAGGAAGCTGGTCACCTTGCTCTCGGGCAGCACCTGCTTGACGCCCTGGGCGATGGTCGGTCCGGCGCCCATGCAGACCAGGCTCTCGCCCAGCTCGTAGGGCGGGAAGTAGCTCATCGTGTGGCAGCCGATGTCGGCCTGGGCGTGACCCCGCCGCCCCACGGCCATCTTCGTCCCGTAGACCGCCGTGCGGTGGCCGCAGCCCGGGCAGAGCTGGGGCAGCCGCTTGGGTGCCCCAGCGCTCAAATCCAGCGTCTCGAGGGGATACTCGACTCCCAGCCGCCCGCCCAACAGCGCCGCCAGGCGACCCGGGTCCAGCTCCGCCTGCTGCGCCGAGAAGTCCTCGGCCCGGGCGTACTTGCCCAGCCCGCTGATCCGGCAGCTCAAGCCCTCCTCGTAGGCGATGACCTTGAGCTCCTCCTCGACCACCGGGTCCAGCTCCTCGACCACCAGGACCTCGTCGTGGTCCCGGCAGAACTCGACCAGCTTCTTCCTGGGCAGCGGGTAGCTGAAGCCCAGCTTGAGGATCTCCGCCCCGCGACCGAGCAGGCGCAGCGCCGAGCGTGTCGCCCCGTAGGCCGCGCCGCCGCAGACGATGCCGAAGCCCGCGTCCTCACCTTCCTGCTTTAACCGATAGTTCCAGCGGTCCTCCTCCACGTAACGGGCGAAGTCCACCAAGCGCTGCAGCGCGAGACCCTTCATCGCCACCGCGTCCGCCGCGATGGGCACCTGCCGCTTGTCCGGCACCCCCGCCGCCTCTACGGGCTCCCCGGGAAGCTCGCCGAACTCGATCTCCATCGAGCCATGGGCGATGCGCGTCGTCAAACGCAGCATGATCGCCGTCCGATGCTCCCTCGCCAACCTCGAGGCGTAGACGAACATCTCCTTGGCCTCCACCGCGTTGGAAGGCTCCAGCATCGGCATGTAACACAGCCGCGCGTAGCGCCGATTGTCCTGCTCGTTCTGGCTCGACAACGCGCTGGGGTCGTCGCCGACGATCACCACCAGCCCGCCGGGAAGCTCGTAGAGCGGCAACTGCACGAAGGCGT
Organism: Candidatus Coatesiibacteriota bacterium; assembly: GCA_014728185.1. Lineage (GTDB taxonomy): Bacteria > RBG-13-66-14 > RBG-13-66-14 > RBG-13-66-14 > RBG-13-66-14 > WJMB01. The sequence goes on along the minus strand of WJMB01000322.1, from coordinate 665 downwards.
CCGCCGCCACGTTCAAACCCACGCTCTTGAAGAACACGCAGCTCGGCGCTCCCGCCAGCGCCGCGCCGAAGGCGTACTCCGTCGCCACGATCTCGTTGATCGAATACTCGAAGTAGATCCCCTCCGGCTTGGCCGCCAACAGCCCCGCCGCGATCTCCGGCGTCGGCGAGCCCGGGTAGGTCGTCACCACCCGCACCCCGGCCTCGCAGAAGGCCCGCACCAGGGCGTGATTGCCCATCATCAGTTCCCGCGTGCCCGCCGGGGCCGTGGGGATCTCCGTCGGCTTGAGCGCCATCGTCGGCTTACCTCGCTTGTAATGGTAATGGGTGAGGGGACGGGCCGGGCTTGATGCCCGGTCTCATTATCATTTGGGGGCCTATGTGGGGATAGGTCGGCCCGCGCGCGGTGGATACTAAAACGACCCCCTAAGACTACCCTAGGGGGCCGGGGAAGGCAAGGGGCGGAGTTGCATATTACGGGTCAAGTCATGTGCTACTGGTAGTCGCTGATGGCCTCCTGCAGCTATCCGGCGGTCTCCAAGGCGGAACGGTTGCCCGAAAGCGGGGCAGAGCGGCGGGGTCGATGACGGCGTAGGTCGTGCGCAGCTCGGCCGTCAGCTCTTGCTCGGTGGCGGAGTGGGTCTGCATGGGAGCCCCGTGTTCGAG
>WJMB01000321.1 GCA_014728185.1 Candidatus Coatesiibacteriota bacterium | reverse complement strand
TGAGTTAATCGCTTAGTCGTTTCTCGCGATCCCGGACCAGCTAGTTACAACTCGAAACACCGCCCCACCTTGAAAAATGCTGCTGGTACAAGGCATTGCCGAAGAAAGCTTTGCATACCGCCTTAGCAAACTCGGCGCGCACGTGTTATATATGTTTGTTAAAAGGCCGCTTTGAATCGAAGTAACGTCACCCAGGCCGATAGCGTGAAGCAGCTTTAACAGAGCGTCGTGACTTCTGTTTGGGCATCCTAACAATGTGAAAACCCACTTGACCTGCCACAAACAACTAATTCGATGTGTAAACCTTATTGCCCTGCAACTGCTGATAATTGAACGATATCCAGTAACACCTTGGTCCGTGAACGTTAAGTGATCCCATATCGTAAAAAACAGATAGTAAGGGAATGCAAAAAAAGTTTGGCCAAAAACCGAGCATTTCCGGGAAGTGATAACATTCCAACAAGCCGCTCCCAATCAGCCCGATTTCTTCCGAACACGGTATACGATCCCAAGTTTTATCAGCTATGAAGTCACGTAGGTTTGCCGTACTGACGCCTTGCGGGTGATAAAGGACAGCGCTTCCGACCTATACCTCTCTCCCAGAGTTATCGATGTCGGTTAACTATCTTGTGACGTTCCAAAATCCAAACTAATCCATGAGCATCGGCTTCCCCCAGCGGCCGCGCCCGGAGGCGAAGCGCGGTGCATTGCCCTCCTTGCTTGCCCGTTGAGGAAGCGTCTGATAGAATCGCTTGAGTAACCCTCCTCTTCGATAATCATGCGCTACATCTTCCCACCCTCCGGACCCATCGCGGTCGCCTTCGACTGGCGCAGCTCCCCGCGCCGCTGATCTCCCGCACCCTTTGACGAAGAAACCAGCCACGGCTGCTGAACGCCGTGAGATCGCTTGGAGTACGCCATGAGCGACCAGGGAACCATGAAACGCGACGCCAACGATTATTTGACCTATTACAACGCCTCGGGCAAGGTGCGCACCTTCTCGGGCATCCAGCCCTCGGGCGAGGTCCACATCGGCAACTACCTGGGAGCGATCAGCAACTGGGTCAAGTTCCTCGACGACTACGATTGCTTCTTCTGCATCGTCGATCACCACGCCACCACCATCGCCTACGATCCGGCCCGGATGCCCGCGCGGGTCTTCGACGCGGCGGTGGCCAACATCGCCGCCGGGCTGGACCCCGAGCGCTGCGTGATTTTCGTCCAGTCCGAGGTGCCCGAGCACACCGAGCTGGCCTGGGTCTTCAACACCGTCACCCCCTTCGGCGATCTCTCGCGGATGACCCAGTTCAAACAGAAATCCCAGCAGCACGAGGAGAACATCAATGTGGGCCTGTTCACCTACCCGGTGCTGCAGGCGGCCGACATCCTGCTATACAAGGCCAGCGCGGTGCCGGTGGGCGAGGATCAGGTCCAACACATCGAGCTGGCCCGGGAGATCGCCCGCAAGTTCAACACGCGCTACGGCGATGTCTTCCCCGAATGCCAGGCCCACCTGACCCCGGCCAAGCGGATCATGGGCCTGGACGGCGAGAACAAGATGTCCAAGAGCCTGGGCAACACCATCGGCCTGCTCGAGGAGCCGGAGAGCATCTGGAAGAAGCTGGGGCCGGCCAAGACCGACGAGCGACGCAAGCGCAAGACCGATCCCGGCGTGCCCGAGGACTGCAACGTCTACACCAGCTATCACAGCTACTTCTCCTCGCCGGAGGACTTGTCCTGGATCCAGGAGGGCTGCACCACGGCGGGCATCGGTTGTTTGCAGTGCAAGAAGCGGCTGTTCAAGAACATGTTGGCCGTGCTGGATCCGATCCGCGAGAAGGCCACCGGACTGCGCGCCCGGCCTGACTTCGTCCACGAAGTGCTCAGCGCCGGAGCCGAGCGCTGCCGGGGCATCGCCGCCGAGGTGATCGAGGAAGCCCGCACGGCGATGGGCCTTCACCGAAACCGGGTCTAGCCGGAACGTTCAGCATGGTTGCTTTTCGAGGAGCGATATCGACGTGGCGGCCCCCATGGGGGCCGCCTTTATCAGCCGAGCGGTTTGCCTCCAGCTTGCGTTTCGTCCGGCTTCGGTAGCTACATAGTTAGAAAGCAATGGGATCACTTAATGGTCACGGACCATGGTGTTACTGGATAACGCTCTGAGACATGCAGTCAGCAGGCAATCAGACGTGCACATCGAGCGAACTGCTTGTGGCAGGTACGTGGAATTCCACATTCCCAGGATGCCCGTAGCGACGTCACGAAGCCCCATAATCAACTGCCTGACGCAACGGGCTTAGATGACGGTATATCAATCCTATGCCTGATAATATCATGCATATACAACTAGCAGGCGCCGAGAGGTTGAGTTGGCAGGCCAAACAGCATTCGGCATAGCCTCGTATCAGCAACATTTTTTCAAGGTGGATCGGTGTTTAGAGTTGAAGTTGGCTGGTCCGAGGTCGTGTGTGATGCCGAAAGCAATTTGAAAAAGGCTTGACGCTGGACCGATTATCGACTATTTTTCTGCTATGAAGGGATGAAACCCCACAAGTTGAGCAGGGTTGGTCAGCATTATGTGATGAGGCCGTGTTTTTCCGCAGGTCTAGCGGAGCGAGGGGCGACGATGACCCGCTATCTGGATATCTACTCCTCCGGGTCTCAACCGGGTCCCGGCTACTACGAGTGCTGCCGCTGTGGTGGATACTTGCTGAGCAACGGCGGCCACCTGCCCCGCTGCCCGCGCTGCGGCTCCCGGGATTACGCCCGGACCAGCGTCCGCGACGGCGGCGGCCGCTGGCACATCGGCGTGCGCACCGACGACTTCGGCGGCTACCTGGACGCGCCAAGGCCCACCGGACGCCCGACAATCTTCGAATCCCACACCGACGACGAGGGCCTCCAGCGGAAACGCTGAGGGTGGCTCCTCTGTGGGCTCGCCATTTGTTCAGCACAAGAGAGGGCAGTCGGCTTTAACGTGGTTGGCCGGCGTCGTTATCTGGTTGACAAGACTCGCCGGATCAAACAGCCCTCGCTCGCTGGAGTAGACACCGCCTGTTCAAGGCCGATCAACCTCCGGGCCGGTAAACAGGCTGGAGGCTCCCTTAGCTTCACGATGCCCTTATCAGAATTCTTCATGGCGACGCTACGCCCGAGATCACCAGGGAATGTCCAACAACAGCCGGTCTCCCGGGTTCC
>WJMB01000046.1 GCA_014728185.1 Candidatus Coatesiibacteriota bacterium | reverse complement strand
GTTCCCGATCTCGCCGTCATCCTCGTCGCTCCCAACGGTTACGGCGCCCGGGTGCCGCCGTCCCTCCACGGCGCGGGCTGGGGTCCGAGCGGCGAAGGCTGGGCTCTGCTGGCGGGGACTCACCTGCGCGGCCTGGGCGTCGTCGAGCTCCCCTGGCTGGAGCTGCGCGGCGCCGTGCGCGCCCTGGCTCTCGGCGAAGAGTCCGAATCGCCCCTGCTCGAGCCCTCCTTTAGCGAAGCCGCCGCCGGCGGTTATTGACAGCCGGGACGGTGCGGGCTAAACTTACTCCATTGACGCAGCTAGGCTTGCAGTTCACCGAACAGCGCGGAGGACACCGGTGTCCGGACACTCGAAATGGTCGACGATCAAGCGCAAGAAACAGGCCCAGGACCAGAAGCGCGGCAAGGTCTTCACCCGGTTGATCCGGGAGATCACCGTGGCCGCCAAGGAGGGCGGCGGTGACCCCGAGAGCAATCCCCGCCTGCGCACCGCCATCGACAACGCCCAGACCCAGAACATGCCCAAGGAGAACATCAAGCGGGCCATCCAGCGGGGCACGGGCGAGCTGCCCGGCGTGGTCTTCGAGGAGCACCTCTACGAGGGCTACGGTCCCGGCGGTGTGGCCATCCTCGTCGAGACCGTCACCGACAACAACAACCGCACCACCGCCGAGGTCCGCCACGTCTTCGAGAAGCGTGGCGGCCACCTGGCCAAGTCCGGCGCGGCCAGCTACTCCTTCGACCGCCGCGGCCTGATCATCCTAGACGGCTCCACCGACGAGGACCTGCTGATGGAGGTCGCCCTCGAGTCCGGCGCACTCGACATCGTCGAGGAGAGCGACGCCTTCGAGGTCCTCACCGAGGTCGGCGACTACCACGCCGTCAACGAGGCTCTCACCCGGACCGGTTTCAAGATTATCGAGAGCTCCGTCGCCTATGTCCCCCAGAACCTGATCAGCCTCGAGCCCGACGACGGTGAAAAGGTTGTTGGAATCCTCGCCGGTCTCGAGGACCTCGACGACGTCCAGAACGTCTACACCAACTTCGACATCCCCGAGGACGCCGATATCGAGGCCTGAGTAACCACCAATCACCAACCCACGGAGAGCGCCATCCGCGTCCTGGGCATCGATCCCTCGCTGAGCTGCACCGGCTTCGGCCTGGTCGAACAGGCCGCCGACGGCCTGCGCGGGCTCTGTTACGGCCACATTCCCACCAAGCCTGCCTGGGGCATGCCCCGCCGACTCGAACGCCTCTACACCGAGCTCACCGCCGCTGTTGACGCCTACCGCCCCGAGTGCTGTGCCGTCGAGACCATCTTCAGCGCCCGCAACGCCCGCACCGCTCTGCTGCTGGGCCACGCCCGCGGCGTGGTCATCCTCACCGCGGTGCGCGCCGGGCTGCCCGTTTTCGAGTACACGCCGATGCAAATCAAGCGCGCCGTGACCGGCAAGGGACGGGCGACCAAGGAGCAAGTTGGCTTTATGGTCCGGCGCCTGCTGGGCATCCGCGAGCCGATCACCCCGGACGACGCCTCCGACGCCCTGGCGGCGGCGATCTGTCATCTGCTGCGGAGAAGTGATAGCTAACGATAGATAACAGTATTTGGGATCGTATACCGTGTTCAGGCCGATTATGAATGTATAGCGCTGATTATACTCATGTTGTTACAGAAAGGCCTGTCACTTTTCACCACTCAAAAAGGGGCGGCTGTAAGGTGCTAGCTTGGTGGATAACCTGCTCTGCCTGGTTGCCGCCATGAACGTTCATCCTTTTGCCACCCGACTCATAACTACCCCAATATCAAGCAACAAGATTGCGTAGTTCTTTATCGAGAGTGAAGTTGGATGCAACTAATCAGCCAATTCTCGCTCGTGAGCTCTCTTTCTCAGCCCTGATTTGGTCCGGTCAGGTTACATGATGCCAAATCCATAAGGGGGGTTAAGAGTTATGTGCATAAAATGTCTTTGCTTGGACGAATCTCGGATAGATATACTAGTGCTTATAGCAAATTGCATAGTATAAGATCAAAAAGTAGATACATGAAAGGTAATTATAATGAGAATAACGTTGAATATTATAATCTATACGGTATAGTAAAAGAGTAATTAGAGATAGCAATGCGTCGTATACTATAATATAGTCTGATAATATAATTAACAGATACTTCAATTACCAAACGTTTCTCTCTCCGCCGAGGCCCCGCCATGACCCCCGTCCCCCGTCCCACCTGGCGCGTCCGGGACCACACCCTCTACCTGTTCGTGCTGATCCCGGCATTGGCGGCGATCATCGGCGCCGCCTGGTTCCTCTTCTCCACGGCCTGGTGGCTGGGAGCGATCTATCTGGGATTACTCCTCGGCGTCCACCTGGCCCAGGCCCGCTGCTGCGTGGGTTGCCCCTATCGGGGTCGCTTCTGCCCGGCGATCTTCGGCGTCTACCTGGCCAACCCCCTATCAAAACTGCTTTACCCCGACACCCCCCATACCAAAAAGGCCTACGACCGCGCGGCGGCCGTGGGAATCAGCTTCGTGACGGCCATCGCCCTGTTTCCGCTCTGGTGGCTGTTCAGCGCGGCCTGGTGGTACGCCGTTGTCTACCTGGGCCTGCTGTCGCTTCATGCGCTGGTCTTCTTTCCCACCTTCTGCCCGCGCTGCGAATACCGCGAGACCTGTCCCGGCGGCCGCGCCTACCGTGAATCAACCCACCCGGATAATGCCGACGAAATAACTGGGAAATAGGACGATATTAGGTTATACTAATGTTGCTACCCAAAACAGGGAAAACCCATGAAAAGCCGTGCTGTTTCAGCCTCGCCAGCAGTCCTGGGCTTACTGTTGATTCTTGCCTCATTAGCCCCCGTCCACGCCCTCGATCCCGCAATCGTCCGCGCCCTCGAGACAACTCTTGATGACGAGTACAAGGCCGAGGCCCTCTACGCCGGTGTTATCGCCGACTTCGGCGAGGTTCGGCCCTTCACCCGGATCATCGAGGCCGAGCGTCGTCACCAGCAGGCCTTGCTGGCCCTCTTCGCCGCCTACGGACTCGAGCCGCCGGAGAATCGCTGGAGTGTCGACGACGTGCCGCGCTTCTCCTCAGTCGAGGAGGCCTGCGATGCCGGAGTCCAGGCCGAGATAGACAACGCCGCTCTCTACGAGGAGCATCTCGCCCTGGAGCTGCCCGCCGACATCTGCCGGGTCTTCGAGAACAACCAGTGGGCCTCGCAGCACAACCACCTGATGGCCTTCCAGAGTTGCGGCGACGGTTGCGGTTCCGGCGGAGGCCGGGGCGGTCACGGGCGCTGAATCTCCATCATCGTCAAATCTTGCGGGCCGGTCCCCGACGACCGGCCCGTTTGCATCCCGCCCCCGGGCGGCTTTTGTTATACTCGTCACCGTCGACCCGCCCCCACTCCGACGGAGCATTATGCCCTACGAGCCGATGTCCGACGAGAAGTTCGAGGAGATGAGCCGCACCTTCAATCAGAAGCGTTACCCTCGGCTGAATCTCGCCGCGATCCTCCAAGAGATCGGCGTGGCGCCGGGAAAGACCGTCCTCGACTTCGGCTGCGGCCCCGGCAATTTTAGTATTGCCGCCTCGACCCTGGTAACGTCGAGCGGGTTGGTTTACGCCCTGGATATCGTGCCCCTGGCGGCCAAGAAGATCGCCGCCGCCGCGGCGCGCAAGGGGCTGGACAACCTGCGCACGATCACCTCGGGCGGTTCCACGGGGCTGGACGATGACGCCGTCGACGTCGTGCTGCTCTTCGACATCCTGCACCACCTCGAACCGCCGGAGCCGGTGCTGACGGAGCTGGCCCGGGTGCTGGCCGCCGACGGCTTGCTGGCCGTCGAGGACCATCATCTCGAAGACGACGACCTGGTCGCCCGCGTCGAAGAGGGCGGTCCGTTCTCCCTGTCCGGCCGCACCGACTACGCCCACCTCTTTTCCCTCGTTCGATGAAGACCGACGACCAGCCCGGAAAGACCCCCTGCACCTGGCGGCCCGTCGACGAGTGCGCCGGCTGCGGCCTCGACGGCAGGCTGCTCTGCCGCTGGGATCGCGGCGTGCTGGCCTCGCTTCAGGCGCCGGCCTTCTCCTTCATGGCCCTGGCCTGCCTGACCCTGGTGCTCCGGGGGCTCTCCGGCGGCGGCTGGTGGCCGCTGATAGCCTACGCGGCCTTCTGCCTGCTCTTCTTCGGTTTCTTCGAGATCCGCATCCTCTGCAGCCACTGCCCCTACTACGCCGAGCGCTCCCGCGTCCTGCACTGCCTGCTCAACCACGGGGCGATCAAGTTCTTCCGTTACCGGCCTTCACCAATGCGCCCC
>WJMB01000320.1 GCA_014728185.1 Candidatus Coatesiibacteriota bacterium | reverse complement strand
GTGTCCAGGCTGATCGTCTGCCGACCAGTAGTGGCGCCAAGATCCACGGTCTCCACAATCCGACCGGACAGGTCGTAGATGGTGATGCTCGCCTCGCCCGCGCCCGAGGGCAGCTCGAAACTCAGCGAGACGCCATCCGCCGCCGGGTTGGGCCAGGGGGCGTCCAGGGTCAGGGCGCGCTCTACCTCGGGGACGACCACGGGCTCCGTCGGTCCGAAGCGCTCGGTGCGCCCGTCGCTATCCGTTGCTTCCAGCCAATAGACATAGCTTTCGCCGGGCTCTACTTCACGATCCAGCCAGCGGGTGGTCTCGCCGGGCAGCGAGCCGGACACGGTGACGGGTTCGCTCTCGCCGCGCAGGACGCGGACACCGGCGGGAACGTCGCCGGTAATGGACCAGGAGAGCAGGACCCCCTCATCGCCGGACAGGGGGTGGATATCGGCTGATTCGATCCCGGTGGTGTCGGTCCACTCCACACTAATGTATTCGAACCGGGGAGTCAGAGTGTTGTCCGAGCTCGCCTCCAGGGTCAGGCGATACTGGAGGTAACGGTCGTTCGGCTCCAGGAAGCCGGACAGGTCGTCGCCGGGGTCGACGGCGTACCAGTCGCCCATACTACCGGCATCGAAGGACCCGCGAACCTTGATGCCCAGAACGCTGTCGCCGGGGACATCGGCGGTTACGCTGATCATGCCCCACTCCAGGTCATAGGTTCCGGTGTCCAGGATGGAGGAGGTCAACTCCCCGCTCGTATCGAAACCCGTTACCTCCCACCAGGTGATATCATCGGCGTTGTACGCTGTGCCAAGAATGTCAATATTGTAATTGCCATCCATATCCGCGGCGTATACCGAACAAGCGCCGTCGAAGTCGCCGTCAACGGTATACTCGGTCCAACTGGTCCCTGAGCCGTCGTCGTTCTCCCACCAGGTGATGTCGTCGGCGAGAGCGGCCGCACCAATAACATCCAGATCGTAATCGCCGTCAACGTCGGCGGCATATACCGACCAGGCGCTGTAGAAGTCGCTGTCGATGGTATGCTCAATCCAACTGGTCCCTGAGCCGTCGGTATTCTCCCACCAGGTAATGTCGTCGGAGTAGTAACACGCTCCCAGAATGTCCGGATCGTCGTCGCCGTTCACATCCGCGGAGTAAACATAAATTGCGCCGTCGAAGTCGTCGTCAACTGTATGCTCGGTCCAACTGGTCCCGGAGCCGTCGTTGTTCTCCCACCAGGTTATCTCGTCGGCGTAGAAAGCCGCTCCAATAATGTCCAGATCATCGTCGCCGTCCACATCAGCGGAGTAAACCCACCGGGCCCCGTCATAAGCGTCGTCAACGGTGTGCTCGGTCCAACTGGTCCCCGAGCCGTCGTCGTTCTCCCACCAGGTTATGTCGTCGCAATTTGAGCCCGCTCCTACAATGTCAATATCGTCATCGCCATCTATATCCGCGGCGTAAACCGCACTGGCGCCGTCGTAGTTACCGTCGATGGTATGTTCCACTGTAGGGTCAAGAGCCGCTCGATATAAGCCGATTTCGCCGGGAACACCGGACCAGTTGATGTCTGTTGATGCATCGAACTGGTCGCCCCAGTCGGCAACCGGTCCGGGCACGCCGTCGCCGCCGGTCCAGTCGGTCTGGGCTGTATCTTCGGCAAAGCCTGGAAGAACCAGGCACAGTGCAAATGCAACCAATACCGATCGCTTCATCGTCGCTCCAAGAGGTATGTTTATCGTAGTTGGAGTTTCAAAGCATATTCATATTAAGGGATAATCGTGGAACCGGGCAAGTATCAAGATGAAGAAGGACACATTGAGAATGACTTTCATTGTGTCCCTTTGATATCAGGTCATATCCACATGAACAACTACCGCGGATCGTACTTCTTGATCTTGCGGTGCAGGGTGCGCAGGCCGATGCCGGGTAATTCAAAAAGGTACGCCCCCCCTTCCCGGCCGCCATTCCGCCTCTCAGAGTGCGTATTGTCACCACAACTTACCCTGTGGTACAAATTGTACATTCGGCATAAGCGTGTCCTATTGAGACAACGGAACCGCTCCGGAACCCCTGGGCGATGGAAACCCGCAACGTCAGGAGGTTGGATGATCCAGGCCGTCGAAGATACGCTCACCAAGGAAACGATTCGCCCCGAAACGACTCTACCCCGCGTCGGCTGGAGCGCCGAGGAGCGGGAGCCCCGGCTCGACGCTCACCCGCGCACCGTCGCCGAGCTGGTCCGCTTCCGCGCCGAGCGCCTGCCCGAGCATCCCACGGTCATGGGCTTCTTCGACGAAGAGTTGAAAAGCGTCGACGGTCGGACCTTTTACAGCAAGAGCCTGGCGGTCAACGCCCGCCTGCATGAGCTGGGTGTCGGCAAGGGCGACCGCGTGGCCCTGCTCTCGCTCAACAAGCCGCGCTGGGGCATCTGCTACACCGGGGTGGTCGCCTCGGGAGCTGTGGTGGTGCCGATCGACCCACTACTGACCGAGCACGAGTACTGACACATCCTGCGGGAGAGCCGGGCCAAGGTGCTGCTGGCCGAGGGTCGCGTCGCTGGAGACGTACTCGAGCGACCCGACGACTTCCCCGAGCTCACAGCGGTGATCGATATCGACGCTTGGGGAATGTTGGATCCCGGCGCCGAGGCCCCCGAGGTCGACGAGCCGCCCACGGCGCCCGAACCCGAGGACACCTGCTCGATCCTGTTCACCTCGGGCACCACGGGTCAGAGCAAGGCCGTGCGCCTGCTGCACCGCAACCTGATCGCCAACGTCAAGCAGATCCTCCATCGCGTCGACAATGACACCGCGGACACCTTCGTCAGCGTGCTGCCCCTGTTCCACACCTTCGAGTGCACCTGCGGGCTGCTGATGCCGCTCTACTCCGGGGCGCGAATCATCTACGCCCCCAGCTTGAAGAGCCGGGACATCATCCGGGCCATCCGCGAGGGCGAGGG
>WJMB01000045.1 GCA_014728185.1 Candidatus Coatesiibacteriota bacterium | reverse complement strand
TGGTGTAACTGAATATCGTTCAATTATCAGCAGTTGGCGGGCAATCAGGTTTGCACATCGGATTAGTTGTTTGTGGCGGGTCAAGCGGGTTTACAAATTCCCATGATGCCCGTAGCGACGTCACGCAGCTCCATTATCAACTGCCTGGCCAATGGACTTCGATGACGGTTTTTCGATTCTAAGCAACCAATTATCATGCATATATAACTAGCAGGCGCCGAGGGGTTGAGTTGGCAGGCCAGGCATCATTCGGCATAGCCTCGTATCAGCCGCTTTTTGCGAGGTGGAGCGGTGTTTCGAGTTGTAACCAGTTGGTCCGGGATCGTGTGTGATGCCACAAGTTATTAGCGATACATGCCTGTTCATGAACGTGTGATCCCTACGAGATATCTACAGATAACATCCTATGAATGCCGCCACTTTTCAATTGCCCGTTTTGTGACAAGTCTCAGAGAATCATCTTTTTTAATTATCAGTAGGTACAGTCACGATTCGGCCCGGACAGGCTATTCGATCCCAACAGCTTTTTTACATCTCCCTCGCGACGGTTCAAAATCACTGCATTTTTCCCATACAGTTTGCTGTGTTTATCCCCGGTGCGGTCACTGACGGCCCGAGAAAGCTTGATAACCTCAATACTCATGGCTTACCACGCTCTTAAAACACCATTGCCGATTAATCGTTATCCTGTTTTCTCAAGAAACAGTGCGAGAAACCAGAGTGGAAAACCAGCCGTCAGGTCCTGATCAACCACCCTGACGCCGTCGGTTCGCTTGACCCTCCGCCGAGGTTGACCCTCCCAGCGGGCTCTGCTAAACTCCGCCTCTCAAGCTAGCAACCTCCGTCGGGCGACTTCGGGGGTCTTTTCTGCAACTGATAACAGCGACCGGCTACAACAACAAGGAGCAGCCTTGTTTACCGATCTGGTTCACGCGTTCGGCTCGATGGGTGGCGAGGGCGACGGCGGCGGCGGCATCCTGGGGATGCTCCTGCCCTTCGTGATCATCATCGCCGTGTTCTACTTCCTGATCATCCTGCCCCAGCGGCGTAAAGAGAAGAAAAAGCAGGCCATGCTCGAGGCTCTGGTCAAGGGCGACCGCGTGGTGACCATCGGCGGTCTGCGCGGCACCGTGGTCGGCGTCGACGACCGCACCGACGTTGTTACCGTCCGCGTCTCCGGTGATGTCAAGCTCGAGTTCCTGCGCAACGCCATCGCCAGCGTCGAGCCCAAGTACCGCGAGGGTGAAGAGGCCGCCGGTGAATAGCGGGACGATTCGAACCTGAAAAAAACCAGGCGAGCCGATAAACTGTTAGGTGTCGATCGAAGACCCGGGCCGATCCAGGACCGGGTCAATCGCCCCCGGCACCGTGAGCGCGAGGGCAACAACCGGCAGGGAAGGCGGATAACGATGGCCGAGAAGATTCTGGTGATCAATCCCGGCGCCACCTCGACCAAGGTCGGCGTCTTCGACGGCGAGAAGATGACCTTCACCGAGGTCGTCCGGCATCACACCGATGACCTGATGGAGTTCACCAACCTCTTCGACCAGCTCGAGTACCGCGAGCGCCTGATCCTGCGCGTGCTGGAGCAGGTGGACTTGGGCGCTGCGGACCTGAGCGCCGTGGTCGCCCGCGGCGGGGCCTTCAAACCCCTGACCTCGGGCACCTACCCGGTCAACGAAGCCATGGTCAACGACGTGCGCAGCGGTAACGTCGCCGCCGAGCACGCCAGCAATCTGGGCTGCCTGTTGGCCCGGCGCATAGCCCAACCCAACGACATCCCGGCTTTCATCGTAGATCCGGTCAGCGTGGACGAGTTCGACGAAATCGCCCGCATCTCGGGCATCCCGGAACTGGAGCGGCGCTCGCTCTCCCACGCGTTGAATATCAAGGCCACGGCGCGCCGCGCCGCCGCCGAGCTGGGCAAACCCTATGATAAGCTTTGCCTGATCATCGCCCACCTGGGCACCGGGATCAGCATCAGCGCCCACCGCGACGGGCGGATGGTCGACGTCAACAACGCCAACGACGGCGGACCCTTCTCGCCCCAGCGCGCCGGCAGCCTGCCCACCACCGGGCTGATCAAGCTCTGCTTCTCCGGGCGCTACTCCGCCGCCGAGCTCAAGAAGCGCGTCGTGGGCAACGGCGGACTCAAGGCCTACCTGGGCACCGACGACGCCCGCGAGGTAGGAGCCAAAATCGAGAACGGCGACAAGGAAGCCCTGAAAATCTTCACCGCCATGGCCTACCAGATCGCCAAGGAGATGGGCGCCATGGCCGCCGTGCTCGAGGGCAAACAGGACGCCGTGGTCGTCACCGGCGGCCTCTCCCAAAATCCCAAACTGATGGAGCTCTTGACCCCCCGGCTGGAGTGGCTGGGCAAGCTGCTGGTCTATCCCGGCGAGGACGAGCTCTGCGCCCTGGCCAAGGGAGCGCTGCGCGTGCTGCGCGACGAGGAGCAACCCAAGGAGTACGTCTAGCAAACCGCCGACGAGTTCCGACGGGGTCGGCGCACCGCGCCGGTCCCGTCTTTTTGCTATAATCCCCCCGACATGGAAACCTACACCGCAAAACAGCTCTGGGAATGGGCGCTGGCGCTGCCCGAGCAACTGGCCGCCGAGCCGTCCGGCCGCAACGTGCCGTCGACCTCGAGTCCGCTGCCACGGCGCAACCTCGTCTGCGGGATGGGCGGCAGCGGCGTCTCGGCCCAGTTCTTGGCCGCCCGGGGACCCTTCATCCCCTGGCGCTGGGCGACGACGCCGGACTGGCTCGGCGCCGCCGATTCCCTGACAGCGCTCTCCTACTCCGGGGAGACCTTCGAGACCCTGGCCGTCACGAGGAAGGCTCTGGCGAGCGGCGTCCGGGTCAGCGGCGTGACCACGGGGGGCGAGTTGGGCCGGCTCCTCGACGAGCGCGCCGCCGGGCGCCTGGAGCTTCCCGTCGGGATGCCGCCCCGGGCAGCCTTCGGATACCTGCTGGGCGCGGCGCTGCGCCTGGGGGGCCGCCTGATCGGCGAACCCCTCTGGGACCCCGTCGAGGTCACCCGCCGCCTTGGCGAACTGCGTGACGATCTTGTCCGCGACGACTTCACCTCACTGCGGCCCCTGGCCGCCTCCCTGGCCGGACGCCGACTGGTCGTCTACGGCACCTGCCCGTTGAGTGCCGCCGCCGCGCTGCGCTGGAAACAGCAGCTCAACGAGAACGCCAAGCTGCACTGCTGGAACGGCGCCCTGCCCGAGATGTCCCACAACGAGATCGAGGCCGCCGACCCCGGTAAGCCGCCGCGTCGCGTCGTACTGACCCTGGCTGACGAGCCCCCGCCCCTGGACGAGATCATCGGCGACCACGAAGTCGGTCTGGCGTTCAGCGCCCCGCCGGGCGAACCGCTGACCCGCACCCTCTACCTGGTGTTACTCGGCGACCTGCTCAGCCTGCTCATCGCCGCCGAGCGCGGCGTCGACCCGGGGAGCATCCCGCGGATCGCCGCCTTCAAACAGACCGGTTGGGCCCGTCGGGCCTATGCCCAAGGGGAGGATTGACGATGACCAGGCTCGCCACGATCGCGCTCCCGCTGCTGCTCATCCTCTGCGTCTCCCCCGCCCTCGCCGATGAGGAGGCCCTGCCCGGCACCCCGGGCACCATCGTCATCCCCGAGGACGACTATTCCGCCGGCGGCTCTTCGTCGGGCTCGATTGACGAAGGCATCCTCTTCGGCGGGCGCTTCGGCGGCTTCCTGCCCTTCAGCGATAACAATTATCTGGGCTTCGATTCCATGGCC
>WJMB01000319.1 GCA_014728185.1 Candidatus Coatesiibacteriota bacterium | reverse complement strand
CCCCCCCCCCCCCCCCCCCCCCGCCCCCCTTGCGCTCCAGCGTGAAAGCGCGTAAAACGCGGCGAGCGACGGCGACGGACCGGTCCGAACGGTCAATGAGAAAACCGGACCCGCGCGGGTCCGGTTTTCGCATGGTGGAAGCGGGCGGTCTAGTCGGGCGGGGGCGGTGGAACGGGCAGGTCGCCGTCTCCGGAACCGTCGCCGTCTCCGTCGTCATCGCCAGCCAGGATCAATCCGCCGGTCACCCCGCCGGCCACGGCCACGCCGATGAGGGTCCAGAGCAGCCAGCTCGAGGAGCCAGCGGCCACGGTTCCACCGCCGGCGGCCGCACCGGCGCCCACTCCGGCTCCCGCGCCGCCCGCTGCGGCTCCGATCTCCATGAACGGGGCGGAGAGGCTCTCCAGGGCGGTAAGCTCGGCGGCGGTCAGCGTTACGGGGGCGGTCGGAGCCACCCCTGGGACCACGGAGGTCTGCATTCCGGCGGTGACCACGACCTCGCCGGGTGCCGCCGGTGAGGTCGTGACGACCTCGCCGCGCAGCACCTGGACGGTGCTGGCGCCGTCCTCCTCGGCGACCTCGGTGAGGAAGATGGTCCCGCGTACCGAGGCCGAGGCCGTCGGTGTGCTGACCCGGTAGTTGTAATCGGGGTCGGCGGAGCGGTCGATGGCCGAGAGCACCGAGCCGTACCAGGCGGTGATGTCGGCGCGGCGCACATCGACGGAGCCGATGGTGACCCGGGTGCTCGAGCCGATGCGGATCTGGGAGCCGTTGGGGAGTTCGAGTACGACTTCGGAGTTGCGGGTCACCTCGAGGGTGTCGCCGTTGAAGAGCTTGTCTCCCTGGCCTAGCCGGTCGCGACCGGTGGTGCCGGCCCGGGTGACCTGGGCCACGCCGGTGACACGCAGAACCTTGGCCGCGGTGAAGCCCTCGGCCAAACCGAGATGCAGCAGCAGGGGCGAGAGGATCAACACAACGACCAGGGGCCAGGAGACAAGGGGTTTGATACGGGCCATGGCCCACCTCGGGGGAGCGACGGGGGTCAATGGGTGTTGCAGTAGGCTGCTAGTGATAGTTCAAGATATAGTATAGCAGGAAAAGACGGCGATACCAGTCAGGGGTTCGAGTTAATCTGACAAGACCGCGGCGAAGTCCGCGGTCTGTTGGATTGAATCGCTATTGCAAGGGCGGAGGCACGCAGGCCCGACGTAGCCAACGTCGGGCTTTCTAGTTCTCGTGGAGGAGCATGGCGGCGGCGCGGACGAACTTCTTCATCCGCAGCTTGGCCATGCCGATGGAACCGGCGGCCTCGAGCATCAACACGCTGCGGAAGCAGAGGGCGTCTTCCTGGCTGCGGGACGGATCTATGCTCTCGTTATATGAGTAGACCAGCAGGTTGGTCTCCTCGGATTCGAGGTGCAGCAGGCGCGGCGGGGTGAGGTCGAGTTCGCCGAGGACGTCGACGGCGCCGCTGAAGAGCTTGTTGAGCCCGGGGCCGGCCTGCTCGATCGTCAAGCCGAAGGGGCTGTGGCTGACGATCAGCTCGTTTTCCGGGGAGTAGACCGCCACACCGATGAAGCCGGCCAGATCGTCGAAGCTCCGGGCCAGCTCCTCCAGGGAAGTCAGGACGTTTTGGCTGTGGGTCGAGCTCATCTAGTATGACCACCGCTGGGGGTTAGAGGAGGTCGAAGCGTTGGCCCTCGCGCACGGCCACAGTATCGGGAAAGATATCCCGGGCCACGGCTTCGAGCTCGGCCACGCGTTCGTCATTGTGGCGCGGGTCGTGGTGGATCAGGCCCAACTGCTTGACCTTGGCGTGCTTGGCGACCTCGGCGGCCATCGACGGCGTGGAGTGGCCGAAGCCCTGGAAGGTGCCCTTGGCGTAGTCCTCGTCGGCGTACTGGGCGTCGTGGGAGAGCAGATCGGCGCCCCGGGCGAAGCGGATCAGCCGGGCGTCGCCGCCGCTGTAGCCCTCGGTGTCGGTGCCGTGGACGAAGGTTTTGCCCTTGTAGACGAACTTGTAGATGGTGCAGCCGCCCTGGGGGTGTGCGTATGTGCGGTAGTTGTAGACCTTGAGGGCGTTCTCGGGCAGGTCGGGGGGGACGTCGGTCATGTGGAATAGCTTGGGTTCTGCGCCGGGCTCGTCGAAGACGATGACATGGGTATCCCTGATGTTGTGGATGACCTTCATCGAGCCCATGTCCTCGAGCTGCACCGGGAAGAAGGGCGGCAGCATGGACATCGACATGATCTCCTCGAGGTCGTGGGCGAACACCCGCGGCCCGAGGATGTAGACTGTCGTGGAGACGCTGAACGCCGGGGGGAAGAAGCCGAAGCCCAAGGTGTGGTCGTGGTGGGTGTGGGTCATCAGGATGTTGATGTTCAACCCGTTCTTGCGCTCGCTCTTCGGCTTGGCCAGGTACTTTTCATAGATCTCCTGACCGAGCTTGATGATCCCCGTGCCGGCGTCGATGATGACCAGGTGGTCGCCGGCGCGCACCTCAACACAGGAGGTGTTGCCGCCGTACCCCAGCATCTCTTCGTCGGCCACGGGGTAGCTGCCCCGCACCCCCCAGAACTTGACGTAGAAGCGGTCTTCAGCCATGTGGGCGCCTCGATTCCTTCCTGTTGACTTCGGCGGACGGCCTAGACAGACGGTTAGACCGGCGCGCGGAAAAGGTTCGATTAACGAATCAGGCCCGGCGGTATCAGTATCAGAGTAAACCCGGCGGCGCCGGGCGAAGCGATCACAACGGAAACGAAACCCACGGACGGGTCGTCAACAACTCGATCAACTCGGCAATCCGGTGGGACACCAAGATACCCCGGCGCCGAGGTGACAACGGAGCCGTCGGGTCGACAATGCCGCCTCGAGTGCGAGGACCCTGTCCCATCCGAGCCCATTCAGGTCAAATCCACCCAGGTCTATCTTTCTCCGCAAGACGGCTTGGATGCTTATCTATAGCATTATAGCAGGGTTTCGAGGCAAGATGCAATCGAAGCCGTCACGGCGCAACGGCCTTGAGTTACCCGGCGCCCGTCGATTATAATCAAGGTGATTTACGTGACCCGAGCGCCATAATCGCCATAATCGCCACGGAGGCCCGATGTCCAAACGCAAGCACAAGGCCCGCTACAAGCGGGGTATCCTGGCCGGGATCATCGCCGGCGCGGTGATGGCCGTGGGTTACATGATCATCGACTGGGTGGCCCCCGCCGCGGCCACCACCATGGTCGTCGTCGAGGAACAGCCCGCCGACGCCGGGGAGAACGTCGAAGAGGAGCGGGAAGGCGACGACACCCCCGCCGCGGTGCCCCAGCGCTCGAGCGTGGCCTTCCGCGAACTGGGCTTCATCTACTACCTGGCGCGCATCGGCGTCGGCTTCATCATCGGCCTGGTCTGGGGCCTGTTCTACGCCGCCGTCGAACAACACGTCTGGGGGGTGGGCTTCCTCAAGGGGATAGTCTTCGGCGCCGCGGTCTGGCTGCTCGGCGGCCTGCCCGAGGCGCTCAACAAGTACCTGACCTACGAGTTCGGCGGCCTGGTGGGACTGTGGGCCTTCGGCGGACTGCTGGTGAGTATCATCGGCGGGGTGACCGTCAGCCT
>WJMB01000318.1 GCA_014728185.1 Candidatus Coatesiibacteriota bacterium | reverse complement strand
GCGTTCGACTGCGCAAGAAACGTGCCAACTCCGCGCGCCGGGCAAGGCCGAGGGTGATGACCCAAGCGTGAAGGCGGCGGAGGTCGCCGGCGGTATCAGCAGTCTACGGCGGTACAAGCAAACGAAAACGCCACAAACAGCCACCCCGAGGGGTGGCTGTTCGCCATAGTGAGTTATTCTACATCGGGCAGTCTAATCTGTTGGCCGTTCACCGCAGGCGCGGGAGCGTGGGGGTGCCCTGGGCCCTGCCGAAGAGGCCGCCGCGCAGGATCAGGTGCAGACCGCGGTTCCCGGCGGAGGCTAGCAGTACCTCGTCGCCGCAGCGCAGGCCATATGCCTCGCGGATGCGCTCGCCGATGAGTAGGCGCCCGCGCTCATCGATCTCGCTTTCGTCCAGGAAGAGGTGCTCGCTGAACAGGCCGCGCTGGACCTCCTCGGGCAGGGCGCCGAAGACGTCCTCGCAGACCACCAGGGGTCCCAGGACGCCACCGCGGATGACCAGCACCCGCTTGCCCGGCGCCACGGCGTAGTCGCCGGCGGCCTCGCCCAGGTTGAGCGTGGCGTCCTCGGCCAGCCGGGAGAGGGCGTAGACCTGCTTATCGCCGAGTTTGCGAGGTGTCATCACTATGCATGGTTCCGGGAAGATTTGTCGGCAAATGAATCGGCGGATGTCCGGTGGAACTGTCTGGCGGCGACACTCAGCCGCCCCCGATGTCGCTCCGGTTTCTAGTGGTGATCACCAATCAAACACGAAAGACGATGGGTTGCGGCGCGATTCCCCCTGTTGATAAAAAGGACTGGTTTGATGGCCGGGTGGGATGGGCGACGCGTCCCCCGGGGTCCTATAAAGCATAGACGCTGCGGCCCGATTTCCCCAGGTTGCGGCTGGACGACCAGTCCGGAGACGACCCGGATGGTGATTCTTTCGTCCGGGCCGACGGCGCCCTAGGGTCCGCTGTGGCCGCAGTGGTGGCAGCGGAGCTTCTTGTAGTAGGGTTCGCGCCAGGAGAAGCCGCAGTTGGGGCAGGGGCTTTCCACGGGGCGGCGGTTGCAGGAGAACTTGCACTCCGGGTAGGCGTCGCAGGCGTAGAACTCCTTGCCGTAGCGGTTTATCCGGACGATCAGCGTCCCGGAGCAGCCCTCGACGGGACAGGGCAGGTTCAGCTTTTCTGGCTCCTGGTTCTTCTTGCGTCGCTCGGCAGCCTCACGCTTGGCCTGTTCCTTCTCCTCCGGGGTCTGCTCGATGCGCACAATGCTGCGGCACTTGGGGTAGTTGGAGCAGCCCCAGAAGGGTCCGAAGCGTCCCTTGCGGCGGACCATGATCGCGCCGCACTTCTCGCAGGTCGGAGCGTCGGACGGGTCCGGGGCCTCTTCGGGGACGATCCCGCCGTTTTCGTCGAGGGTGAAGTCCAGGGTGCCTTTGCAGTCGGGATAGCGGCTGCAGCCCAGGAACTCGCCGCGACGCCCGGAGCGCACCACCATCTTTTCGCCGCACAGCGGGCAGGGCACGTCGGTGGGTTCGGGCTTGTCGGCGCCGTTGTTGTTGGAGCGCTCCTCGAGGACGATCCCGCCGTCGTCGTCGCGGTGGAAGTTGGCGGTGAAGGTGCACTCCGGGTAGTTGGTGCAGCCGACGAAGGGTCCGGCCTTGCCGAACTTGATGACCAAATCGCCGTTATCCAATGGGCAATGGAGCCCCTCGAGACGGGTCTCGCGGTCACGACGCTTGGGCAGCTCCTTCTCGGCGCGTTCGAGCTCGGGTCGGAAGGCCGTGTAGAAATCGTCGAGGACGCCGCGCCAGTCCCGCTCGCCCCGGGCGATCTCGTCGAGGTCCCGCTCCATCTCGGCGGTGAAGTCGACTTTGAGCAGCTTGGGGAAGCCGACCAGTAGCAGCTTGATCACTAGGCGCCCCAGCTCGGTGGGCACCAGGGAGCGGTTGGGGCCGGTGACGACGTACTCGCGGTCCATCAGGGTCGAGAGGATGGCGGCGTAGGTCGAAGGTCGGCCGATGCCGCTCTTCTCGAGCTCCTTGACCAGGCTGGCCGCCTTGAAGCGCGCCGGCGGCTGGGTGAACTTCTGTCGGCCGTCGAGCCAGACGGATTCCAGCTCGCTGCCGACCTCGAGCACGGGCAACCTGTTGTCCTCCCCCCGGCCGGGGTCCGGATAGACGGTCAGGAAACCGGGGTCGCGCAGCACCGAACCCTTGGCCGAGAACTCGGCCCGGTCGCACTCGAGGCGGGCTTCGGTCTTGTCGTAAATCGCCGGGGTCATCTGCGAGGCCAGGAAGCGGCCCCAAATCAGCTCATAGAGCTTGCGCTGGTCGGGATCGAGATACCTGGCGATCTTGGACGGCTCGAGGTCGGGGTCCGTGGGCCGAACGGCCTCGTGGGCGTCCTGGGCGCCCTTCTTGCCCCGGTAGCTTCGGGCCTTGGCGGGCAGGTAGTCGGGGTGGTTGCGGCCTATCCAGTCCCGGGCCTTGGTAAGTCCCTCGTCGGAGATGCGCACGGAGTCGGTACGCATATAGGTTATCAGGCCGACCTGGCCCTGTTTGCCCAGCTCGACGCCCTCGTAGAGGCGCTGGGCGGCGCGCATGGTCCGCTTGGGGTTGAAGCCCAGCCGGGTCGAGGCGTCCTGCTGCAGGGTGCTGGTGATGTAGGGTGGTTGCGGACGCCGCTTGTGCAGGCGTTTCTTGAAATCGGCGACGCGCCAGGGCTTCTCGTGGAGATCGTTGAAGAGCTCGCGGACGGATTCCCAGCTCCGCAAACGGGCTTTCTTGCCGTCCAGGCGCACCAGTTGGGCCTCGACGATATCGCCGCCGGGTATCTCCAGGGCGGCGGCGACGTTCCAGAACTCCTCGGCGTCGAAGGCCTCGCGCTCCAGCTCTCGCTCGACGATCAGCCGCAGGGCCACCGACTGCACCCGCCCGGCCGAGAGGCCGCGGCGCACCGCCTTCCAGAGGATCGGCGAGACCTGGTAGCCCACCAGGCGGTCCAGGATGCGCCGGGCCTGCTGGGCGTCGACCAGGGCCTGGTCGATGCGGCCCGGATTCTCCAGGGCCTTGAGGATGGCGGACTTGGTGATCTCGTTGAAGGTGATGCGGTAGAGGTCGGCGCCGTTGTCGATCAACTGGGCCAGGTGCCAGCAGATGGCCTCGCCCTCGCGGTCGGGGTCGCAGGCCAGGTAGACCTTGGACCCGCGGGCCTCGCGACGCAGCTCCTCGACGACCTTCTTTTTGCGCGGGATGACCTCGTAGGTGGGCGCGAAACCGTCGGCCAGGTCAACGCTGAGCTTGCTCTTGGGCAGGTCGCGGATGTGCCCCTTGCTCGAGGCCACGCGGTAATCACCGCCCAGGTAGCGGCTGATGGTGCGCACCTTGGTCGGCGACTCGACGATCACCAGGGGCTTCTTGGTCCTGGTTTTGGGGGTTTTCTTGGTTGCCATACGGGGTTGGGGAAGAGGGAGCTGCGCGGTTCGAGGGTCGAGGTGAGCCGGTACGGTCAAAGGGCGCCTGCGGCGGGAAGTCGTCGCGGCGTCCGGGGTAGCGGGGGGCGATTATACTAAACTGGCGGCAATCCGCAAGGTCGGGAGCCGGATCGACGGTTTTAGGGTAACGTGTAAATATCACAAGGTATCCTGGAACTTCTTCGGAGCAAATCAGGGCCAATATGGAAAGGTTGACCAAGCAGGCTTCGCTGCTTGGGTGTGTCCGACATTGATCCCGCTATTACAATGCGAGGTCTTATTGCTTGATAATGAAGTAGTTATGTGCCTAGGAGCAATCGGGTGGTCTGTAATTGCAAGCTACTATGCATGGTAGGTAATCAGCCGAGCAAGCCCCTTGTAGTTGCCACTTTATGACTCTTGGTATGTGACCGTTACTTCTGCTACTATACGATTATTATCTGCAGATTATAATCGTAGTCCGGCCCGAACGGGGTCTGCGATCCCACAAATTTTTGTGAGGATTCATACACGATTCTGGTTCAGTTCCCCGAGAGTCGATACCGAGATCACAAATCGTCAAGGCGGCGATTGAGGTGGTTGTAAGCGGAGGCTGGAAAGCAAACCTTAAGGCATTGTCGAGAGATATCTGTGACAGCATGTTATTCAATGCCTTAAGTGCAGGTTGCCAATCGGAAGAACCACTGGTGTGGGGCAACGAATCGTGAGGCCCCAGGCTTTCATGCTGAGTAACGTGTCTGTAAATGCCGCTCAGGCCCCGCCACAACAGCTCCAACCGATGTGCAGGCTTTATTAGCTCCTAACTGACTTTATAAGAATACGTTATGTCAGTTCTGCGGTACAGGGGTGATCAGTAATCCCCAAACACGTTTCCAAGCTGCCAAGCACAATCGCGGTATCCCGCCTCGTCGCGGCTTTCGATGCCAACGGGCTGGACAAGGCATCCAACCCGTTCGGCGACGTTGACGCTCATTCGTCTACTCGTAGTGCAAGGCGACGATGGGGTCCAGGCGCGAGGCCTTGACCGCCGGGAAGACGCCGAAGGTCAAGCCGACAAAGGTCGAGAAACCCAGGCCCAGGCCCACGGCCCAGACGCTGACGGCGTTGGGCAGCTCGAGCAGGGAGCCCAGCCCCCAGGCCAACAGCAGTCCGAAGCCCACCCCCACGGCACCGCCGAAGAGGGTCAGGATCACGCTCTCGATGACGAACTGGGTCAGGATGTCGCGGCGGCGGGCGCCCAGGGCCTTGCGGATGCCGATCTCGCGGGTGCGCTCGGTGACGGCGACCAGCATGATGTTCATGATCCCGATGCCGCCGACCAAAAGCGAGATCGAGGCCACGCCGACCATAATGGCGTAGATGACCGTGGTGATCTCCTCGAAGACCTCG
Organism: Candidatus Coatesiibacteriota bacterium; assembly: GCA_014728185.1. GTDB lineage: Bacteria > RBG-13-66-14 > RBG-13-66-14 > RBG-13-66-14 > RBG-13-66-14 > WJMB01. The sequence goes on along the minus strand of WJMB01000318.1, from coordinate 1,234 downwards.
AGTAGTCCGCTCTGGGTGGTGACCTCGAAGTTGTTCTCTTCGTTGGGCTTCAACCCGCGCCGGTTGCGCATTAACGTTTCGATCTGGTTGTTGGCGCGGTAAACCGTGGCCGGACTGGTGCTGATCGCGGCGATCTCCAGGGTCACCTGGCGCGAGCGCAGCGGCTCCAGGGTGGTGTCCAGGGTTGTGTAGGGGATGGCGACGAAGTCGTCCTGGCTCATGCCGAAGAACTCGCCGCGGCGCTCCAGCACACCGATGACGGTGAAGCGGTGTCCGCCGATGCGCACCTCGCGACCCAGGGGGTCCTGGTTCGGGAAGAGGGACTCGACGATGCCCGCGCCCAGCACCACCACGCGGCGGCGCGACTGAATGTCGGTCGGAGTGAAGTCACGGCCGTGCTCCACAGGCAGGGAGTAGATGCGGCTGATGTACTCGTTGCCGCCGATGATCTGCATCGAGTTGGTGCGATAACCGCCGTGGGAGATCGAGGCCACGGTGAAATTGATCGGCGAGGCGTACTGGACGTCGGGGCAGTGCTCCATGATCGCCTCGGCGTCCTCGAACTCCAGCTCTGGACGGTACCAGGTCTCCGGGTTCGGCCGACCGAACTGCACCGCCGGCTCTTTGGTGACCATGATGAAGTTGGAGCCCAGTGAGCCGATCTGCTCGGCGATGGCGTTCTCCATCCCCTGGATGATGCTGACCAAAGTGATGATCACCGTGACGCCGATGATGATGCCCAGCACCGTGAGGAAGCTGCGCATCTTGTTGGAGCGGATGGCGTCCAGGGCGATGCGCGTCGCCTCGCGCATCGTGGCGCCGAGCAGGGACAACAAACCGCGGCTTTGCTGTTCTTGGGCCAACTTGCTTCACTCACTCGATGGTCGTGCTGGTGCCTGAATCAGCGGTTTGGTCAGCTTGCTGATTGCTCTGTCTGGAGAAGGGCTTGTCGCTTGCTCTTGTGACGGAGATTACCGCCGTTGACGCATTGATCATTCCTTCAGGGTTCCTTACTTCAAGAACCATTCCCTCAGTCGTCACTTCTTCGGGATAATTACCGTAGGGATCATCACACGAAACTGAACCGATACTCGCATCTGCTGAGAGCTGCTACGGGTGGTTTACTCTAGGCATCATGTAACCTGATCGGACCAAACTAGAGCTGATATTGAAAGGTTCACCGAGTGGGCAATCGCTGATTGGGTGCGCCCGACTTTGCCCACCGCCCAAGCAT
>WJMB01000317.1 GCA_014728185.1 Candidatus Coatesiibacteriota bacterium | reverse complement strand
CGCTTTAAAGAGGACGCTGAGAGACTGGAAGTTCCGACTCCTGATTTGCATCCCGGGCATTCCAGGTAGTAGGAGACTAAACGCTTTCATATAGCGACTTTAGCACGTATGATAATTGTTTGTCTCATCGAATACAATCTTTCGTGAGATAGTTGTCAGCACTTCCTTTCTAAATGCCGCTTTTTGCTTTTTCGACGTAGGTTCAGTTTCAGGTGATAAGCCCTGTTTGAATGTGTATGTTAATATGCCGCTTAGCATCGATGCATCGTCATCGAAGCCCATTGCGCCAAGCAGTTGATAAATGAGCGTCGTGACGTCGCTAAGGGCAACCTTGGAATGTGGTAATCCACGTACCTGCCACAAGCAGCTCGCTCGATGTACACCTCTGATTGCCTGCTGACTGCATGTCTCAGAGCGTTATCCAGTAACACCATGGTCCGTGGTAGTTAAGTGATCCCTAATGCTTTACAGCACAAGTAATCGTCTACCCCGACCGGACCTGATCGTGATTGTATCCTGCTGATAATAGAGGCGATGATCCTTAGTTAGCTGTCACAAGACGGCCAGTCGAAAAGGTGCGGCCAATACGGGCCTGATCATTAGCGAACCCAGCTATCAGCACACTTGAATATACTCTGACGGGAGATCGCCGCTGACTCCTAAACGTCGTAATGCCGTAATAACAGGTAACAAGGGTATGCTGGAAGAATGGTTGTCAAGAACGGAGCGTTTTCGGGTGCGGGATGACGGTCTGGTAAACCGCTCCCAATCAGCCTGATTTGATCCGATCACGTTCGATGATGCCTAGAGCAATTGGCCGTCATTCACCGGCGGTCGATTTGTGCCGATAAACCTCGATTCGCCCTTAGTGTCGCGGGAAGCCGGTTGGCTGTCCGTCCCAGCCAAAGGACCTGGAAGCTAATAGTGAAATGATTAGCCGACAGCGGGCCATTGCATCTATTGGCACTCATCTCAGCGAGATGCTTGACCAAGTTGACGCCGACAACAAGGCGAGTCTCGAGAGTAACACCATCGTAGCAGCTCGGATTCACCACAGTTATTGGTCCGGTTTGTTGTGATGACCCATAGCGTTATTCGCGGATATGTAAACTCGCCGGCTTGTCGAACCGATGCCTTTCTGGAGGAAATGTTAGCACTCCCGTGCTAAAGTCGCTCTTTGAGTTGTCGGTGTCAGTTCAGTTTCAGCTGATGATCCCTACGCTCATGTAGTCCGATCGAGATATCCAAGGTGCGCTGAGCTGCGGCTCCGGGAACGGGACGGCTTAAGCGACTTCGGCGGCGCGCGCCTTGACCTGCTGGTCTAAATAGGTGATAATGCACCAACTGAGCAGGCAGCGACCTGGGTTTACCTTGAACGACAGCGGGCGATGAACAAGGCGACGACGGCAATCACCGACAACGACGCGCACCTGACGCCGGAAAAGAAGCGTCAGTTGCGTCGTCACGCCCGTTCCAGCCGCATCCTGGATCTGCTGCTGGGCATCCCCGCCTTTCTGCTCACCCTGCCGATCCAGATCATCTTCGCCGCCGTGCTGATCCACGACGTCGGCCGGCCGCTGTTCTTCCAGACCCGGGTCGGCCGTGACGGCGAGCCCTTCACCATGGTCAAGTTCCACAGCCTGACCTGCAACTCGAAAGACCCGGTCAAGAACCACCTGCAGTACACCACCCCCTTCACCCGCTTCCTGCGGCGCTGGGGTCTCGATGAGCTCCCCGAGCTCTGGAACGTGATCACCGGCGATATGTCCCTGGTCGGCCCACGCCCGGTGATGCCCAGCCAGGTCGACGAGTTCACCCCCGAGGCCTGGGAGATCATCCACGCCGTCAAGCCCGGCCTGACGGGCTACTTCCAGGTGATGCGCCGCCATAAGTACCGCACCAAGGACAAGCTCAAGTACGACCTGATCTACGTCGAGAAGAAGAGTTTCTTCTTCGACCTGTTGATCATCCTGCGCACCGTGCCCAGCATCATCTTGCGGGGCAAGAAGCACATGAAGTGAGCGCGGACCGGGGAGACCGGTCGGGCGTGCGACTGCTTACAAAGACCCTCCGGGGTCCTTTGTTGTATGTACCGCTGAAGGGGTCGAAGCGCAACGAACTGGTTTGATCCGGTCTCCGACGGAGGCGGGTCGCGGCGCGTGTTTCACCTTGCCTTGCAGCCGCCGACTCTCTTATGATAGAACTTTAACCTCGTTGCGGCCGCCCGACCGTCTTCCACGGGCCGCCGCTCTATCGCCAAGTCAATCGATCCTTCGAGGGGAGTCTGTGACAATGGACAATCTTATCCCGGTACGCTTTCCCGCCGCCAGCGAGGTGCCGATCAACGAGCTGATTGCCGCCCGCTGGAGCCCCCGGGCCTTCGATCCCGAACGCGAGGTGGCCCCGGAGTTGTTGGCCCGGGTCTTCGAGGCCGCACGCTGGGCGCCCTCCTGCTTCAACGAGCAGCCCTGGGAGTACCTGGTCTTCACCGGCGAAGACCCCGAGGCCCGCGAGCGGGCTCGCCAGACCCTGAGCGAAGGCAACGCCTGGGCCCGCAAAGCGCCGGTGCTGGCCTTCAGCGTCACCCGCAAGCACTTCGGCCAAAACGGCAAGAACAACCGCTTCAGCTCCTACGACGTCGGTCAGGCCACGGTGCTGGCGGCGCTCCAGGCCGTCGAGCTGGGTCTGGTCTTCCACCAGATGGCCGGCTACTCGCGCAAGGCCCTGGCCGAGCATTACCCGCTCCCCGAGGACCACGCCTACAAGGCGGCGATCGCCATCGGTTATCCGGGTGATCCGGCGACGCTTACCGAGCAGCAGCGCGAGGACGAGTCCCGCCGGCAGCCCCGTCGGCCGCGCGGGGACTTCCTCCACTTCAACGGCTGGGGCGGTTGAGCGCCGTCCCGGAAAGAGGGTGACAGTATCCGGGCCGGTGTGCTAAGTTGGTTTCGCGGCCCGTGAGGAGGACGATGGACGAGGTACGAATCAGCGTTGAGCTGCCCCGGGGCGTCGAGGACGCCTGGCGGGCCCTCTTCGATTCGGCGGCCCGCCGGATCTGGTGGGGTCGCCGCGTCGATCTGCCCGAGAAGCGGGGCGGCGGCTTCATCGAGTACTGGCGCGACGGCGAGGGGCACGAGCGCTCCAGCAGCGGCGAGATCCTCGAGCTGCGCAGGCCCGAGCTGCTGCGGCTCTCCTGGCGCGACGACGACTGGCCCGAGCCGACCCGGGTCGAGCTGCGCCTGAAGCCCGGCAAGCAGGGCTCACACCTCGAGCTGGTGCACAGCGGTTTCGAGAAACTCGGCCCCAAGCTGCTCTATAATCTCGAGGAGTACCAGCACGGCTGGGAGGCCCTCCTCGATGACCTGCGAACCTACCTGGCCGGTCGGGCCGAGGAGCTGGACGCCGAGGCCGCAGACGACGATGAACCGACGGAGTCCGAAGACGCCGCCGAGTCGGAGGACGAGGAGACCGCCTCGGACGCCGGGGAACCCTCCTGATGCGGGGGGCGATGCGATGCGACTCCAGGAGCTGATCAGACGGATCGGCGACCGGTTGGCCGAGGTCGGCGCCTTCATCGAGGGCTTCTTCCGACCCCTGGGCCGGGTCTTCGCCGCTCTTCGCCAGGCCCTGCGCTGGCTCTCCCGAGGCCCCCGCCGGCTGGCCCAGTGGCTCCACGAGCACTGGCCCGACATCCGTAAAAGCCTGAACTTCTTCGGCCGCGCCTACAGCTCCAGTTTCAACGCTTCGGCCGTGGCCTCCCGCGACGCCCGCCGCAGCGAGCTACGACGCCGGTCCGACGCCGAAGAGCCCACGGAGAAACCAAAACCCCCGCCCGGGGATCAAGAGGGGAAACCATGAAATACGAAGACTTCATCAACGAGGTTCACGAGAAGGTCAAGGACGAAGAGGAGCTGGACCGCTCCAGCTTCGAGAAGAAGGTCGAGGAGGTCGCCT
>WJMB01000316.1 GCA_014728185.1 Candidatus Coatesiibacteriota bacterium | reverse complement strand
GTTTTGGCACGTTTCTTGCGGATTCCGAGACCGGCTTCCGCTCCAGGCGGACCGCGTTTTGCAAGAAACGTGCCAAAACCGGGCCGCTGGTCCGATCGACGGGAAAGCGGGTGACTCGCCGGTGTCCCGCCGCGGCGTGCGGTTGGAGAGCCCGGCTCCGGTACGGCCCGGGGTGGACGGTTTGGGGCGTCTTGAATCAGCTTACGGTATCGTAATGGGCGGGCCAAAGGATTAGCTATACTATATCATAGAGATATAGCTGTTTTCCATTGGTGGGCCATTGGTGGGAAGGCTGGGGGTCAGGATCCGCCGTCGGTGTAGCCGCCGTAATCGCCGTCGTCGTCATCCTCGATGGAGGAGAAATCGGGCAGTCCGGTGAAATCTAGCTGCTTGCGGGCCTCGGCGACGAAGTCCACGGGGGGTACGCGGTAGGAGCCGTCGAAGCAGGCGTGGCAGAAGCTCTGACGGTGCAGACCGGTGGCCTCGAGCAGGTTGTCGAGGCTGAGGTAGGTCAGGGTGTCGCAGCCGATGTAGCCGCGGATGCGTTCGAGGTCGCTCTGTACCTCGTTGGCGATCAGCTCGGTGTAGTTGGAGACGTCGATGCCGTAGTAACAGGGGTAGCGCCAGGGCGGGCAACTGACGGCGAGATGGACCTTGGCGGCGCCGGCGTGCTTGATCATCTTGACGATCTTGCGCGCCGTGGTGCCGCGGACGATGGAGTCGTCAACGCAGACGACCTCGCGGCCCTCGAGGGTCGAGCCGACGGGATTGTACTTGAGCTTGGCGCCGAAGTCGCGGATCTGCTGCTTGGGTTCGATGAAGGTGCGACCGATGTAGTGGCTGCGGATGAGGCCCAGCTCGTAGGGGACGCCGGAGGCCTGGGCCAGGCCCAGGGCGGCGGGGTTGCTGGAGTCGGGGACGCTGATGACGACGTCGCCGCGCACTCCGCGATCGGCCAGTTGACCGGCCAGGCGACGGCCCAGCTCCTTGCGGACGTCGTAGACCATCTTGCCCCGGATGATCGAGTCGGGCCGGGCGAAGTAGACGTATTCGAAGACGCAGAAGGCCTCGCGGTGGGGCGGGAAGGGGAAGACGCTTCGTAGACCAGCGTCGTCGATGACCACCATTTCGCCGGGCTCGATCTCGCGCTCGTAGTCGGCGTCGATGACCCCGAAGGCGCAGGACTCGCTGGAGACGATCCAGGCCTTGTGCTCGCGGCCGTCGTCGTCGGTCCACATCCGGCTGCCCAGGCACATCGGACGGATGCCCCGGGGGTCGCGCACCGCGACCATGCAGTCCGGGGTCAGCGCCACCAGGGAGTAGGAGCCGTGGGTCTGGCGCAGTGCGTCGCCGATGAAATCCTCGGGGGCCTTTTCCGGACTGCGGGCCATCAGGTGGACCATCACCTCGGAGTCCGTGGTCGAGGTGAAGATGGAGCCCTCGCCCTCGAGGCGCTTGCGGATCTGGTCGGCGTTGACCAGATTGCCGTTGTGGGCCACGGCGAGGTGTCCCTTGGCGAACTCGACGTAGATCGGCTGGGCGTTGAGCAGACGGCTGGCGCCGGTGGTGGAGTAGCGGACGTGGCCCACGGCGGCGTCGCCCTTGAGGCGGCGCAGCTCACGCTCGGGGAAGATCTCGGCCACGGTGCCCATGTCGCGGTGGAAGCGCATCGAGCCGTCGGCCAGCCGTGAGCAGATGCCGGCGGATTCCTGTCCGCGGTGCTGCAGGGCGTAGAGGCCCAGGTAGGTGAAGACGGCGCTCTCCGGATGACCGTAGATGCCGAATACGCCGCATTTCTCGCGGGGGGCGTCGCCGAAGGCCCGCATGGCTGCTCCCGTCGGTGTGAGTCGGGCGGGTGGGGTCGCTACTCCCCCATCACCGCGGCCAGGTGCTCGAGGAAGGCGTCGTTCTGCCACTCGAGGCCCACGGTGACCCGGATGTGGTCGCCCAGGCCGAAGGCGGTCATCGGCCGGACGATGACGCCGCGCTTGAGCAGTGCGCCGGAGAGCTCGGCGGCGCGCTCGTCGGAGCCGGCGGGGAAGAGGATGAAGTTGGTCGCCGAGGGAACGGGCTCGAAGCCCAGGCCGCGCAGGCCCTTCTCCAACTGAGCCATGCCCGCGCGGTTGCTCTCCACGGAGCGGGCGATGTGGTCGGTGTCCTCGAGGGAGGCCAGCGCCGCCAACTGGCCCAGCGAGGTCACGTTGAAGGGATTGCGCACCCGGTGCAGCCCGGCGACGAGTTCGGGATCGCCGATGCCGTAGCCCACGCGCAGCCCGGCCAGGGCGTAGTCTTTCGAGAAAGTGCGCAGGATGAACAGGTTGCGTCTGCCCGCCTTGAGCTTCTCGAGACCGCTGACGAAGTCCGGGGCCAGCTCGCCGGCGTAGGTGATGTAGGCCTCGTCGAGGACCAGCACCACATGGTCGGGGACGCGGTCGATGAAGCCCTCGAGGGCCGCCTTGCCGTGGTATGTCCCGGTGGGATTGTTGGGGTTGGGCAGGTAGATCAGCTTGGTCTTCTCGCTGATCGCTGCCAGAATCCCCTCGAGATCGATCTTGTAATCCGCGGTCAGGGGAATAACCCGCTCCTCGGCGGCGTAGGTGTAGGCCATGATCGGGTACATCAGGAAGCTCTGCGCCGAGTAGATCATCTCGTCGCCGGGGTCGACCAGCAGCTTGGCGATGAGCTCGATGACGCCGGTCGAGCCGCGGTCCAGCACCAGCATCTCGGGATCGACGCCGTGATGCTCGGCCAGGGCCCGGGTGAGGTGGTAGCAGGCGTTGTCCGGGTAGAGGTTGATCTCGCCGACGTGAAGCCGCACTGCGCGCATTGCCCGCGGAGAGGGACCCAGCGGGTTCTCGTTGGAGGCCAGCTTGATGATCTCGCCCTCGATGTCCAGCTCGCGCTTGAGCTCGGAGATGGGCTTGCCCGGCTTGTAGGGGTTGATGCGCTTGACCGTCTCGCGGAACCGGAACATGGCGACTCCTGCAGCTGGCCGACGGCGTTCGTCCGACGGGTTTGGCTTGGGTGGGCGACGGAAAAAGGAAGTCGGATTTTAACACGGGCGGCGGCGGCGGGGCAATCGCCGGACACGCTCGTACCGTTCTCAATAGGCGCCGTTGAGCCGAAGACAACGAATAATGAATCAACCCGATGACACCAGGCGGCCCCCCGAGTCGCCGTCCGCCTCCGGGGCGCAGAAAGGGCGGGGTCGCCCCCCGCCCTGCGGGTTCACGCCGATCGCTGGCTTTGAGAGGTTATCGATCCTGCCGGAACCGGTGACCGTCACTGGCGGCCTGGACGATAACCGGAACCGTTCCATGGAGTTGATGGATCGGTAGGTTATGTATCAGAGGGGACCGTGGACCCTCTTGGAAAGGGTTGCGATTGTTTTGTGCTGATACTACACGTTTAGCAGCAGGTACGTCTGTTCTGTATCAGCAGTCAGAAAGTGGCGGCCGCGAGGGTTGTATTCGGAGGATAACCCACCCCGCCAATTGGCTTGCAGTTAACGATCACCCGATTGCCGCTCGACTCATAACTGCATCATTATCATGCAATAAGACTGCGCATGCTCGCAACGGGGGCAATGTCGGATGTACAACAGTGATTGCCCGCTCGGTGAACCCTTCATAATCAGCCCTGCTTGATCCGAACGGGTTCCATGACGCCCAAAGAAGAACACAACGATAAAAGCCAGAAGGCCCGCTGTTGATGCTCAGGTGTATACCTCGGCCGGGCGCTTTCTCCGGTTGACGAGTTCAGCGGCCTCAACCGCAGGCAGCTTCCTCGTGACCGCGTTCAGCTTCCCTTGGCGGCAGTTGGTGACGGTGGGGCCGGGATGATTCCGGATGATCCGGGTGGATATGGTCCCCGCTCACTCCACCCGTTCCAGCTCGAGGTTGACGAAGCTGGCGAAGCCGCGACGCACCTTGACGTCCAGCAGGGGCTGGAAGGTGCCCAGGCGCTCCTCGCCCAGCTCGGCGTCGGCCTCGAGCAGGAAGTAGGTCCCCGGCGGCACGCCGACGAGCTGGAACTCGCCGATGAAGTTGCTGGTGGTGGTCTTGTAGGGCTCGCGGCTGATGTAGTCGTCCCGGGTGCGGTAGAGGGCGACGGTGGCGCCGGGCACCGCCGTGCCCCGGATCAGCACGCGCCCGGTGATCACCCCGGTGGTCTGGGGGTCCATCTCGATGGCGTCGGCGCGTCCGTAGCGACCGCCCTCGAGGGCGGGGATGCGCATCGAGGTGAAGACGGCGATCAGGTCGCGCAGGTGGTGGCGGAAGCGCTCCTTGGGCACCGAGGCCTGGATGGTGTACCCCACGGTGTTGCGCAGCAGGTAGCAGACGATGTGCCGGGTGTTGGTGGTCGCGCCGCTGGTCGGATCGGTCACCGAGTGGTCGTAGGTGGTCAGCCGGGGCTCGGAGGCGGCCAGTTCGCGCAGCACCGCGGCCAGATCGTCGAGCTGCTCGGTTTGCTCCTCGACCTGCTCGCTCTCCAGCTCCCGGGCCGCCGCGTCCTTGTAGGGCACCCCCGTGGTCTGCTGCAAGGCGATCAGGCCCTCCATGACCGTCATCTCCTCGATGATCACCTCGCCGGCGTCGGGGTCGGCGTCGGCGAAGCTTCCGTCAGCGACCTCCATCGCATCCCCTTCGACGACGGTTTCCATCGGCTCCCCGCCAGCCTCTCCGGTCGGGTCATCCATCCCGGTCTCCGCTCCATCGCCGCCCTCGTCCTCCCCGCCCTCGGGGGGCAGGGCCTCGTGATCCAGTTCGCCCACCGGCTCTTCTTCGCCGCGATAGGCGCCGGGCAGGGGCAGATACTCGGGCGATTGCCCCTCCCACTCCTCGATCAGCTCCTGGACCGTGGTCTCGCGACCGCGGATGCCGTAGCGCCCCTTGGCCTTTTCCCGATGATCGGCCGGGGTGTCCAGGGAGCTCATCAGGTCGATGAAGACGCGGAAGGCCACCTCGCCGTCGGGGCTCTGCAGGAGCACCAGGGCGGCGCCGATGTTCTGCTCGATGCTCCAGCCCGCCGGCGCGGTGACCTGGAAGCCGTAGTCGGTGTTGGAGTAGGTCTGGCCGTCGATGGAGCTGCGCGCCGCCGTCCCGACGGCGGACGTCAGGACGACGAGGAGGATCGCCGGAAGCTGTCGGGGTCGTTTGATCATCGTCTTCGAGGGGGGGGCGAATGCGCGGGGGATTCTCTCACGGGCCGAATCAACGGCAAATGGCGAGGCTGCTGATTGATCAGTTGATGCAACCCCGAAGGGATCGTGTGCCCTGTCCGGGCCGGATGAGGGCAGGGGCGTCGACAACAGGCAACAAGGGCGCGAATGATGCAAACTCGATTAATGCGCGGCGCATCCGGGCAGTCGTTGCATGGCGCTGGGTTTATCCTGGACTTCATGCCCTAATCAGCCGAAAAGACGGCTACTCCGCCGGTTGATCCGGTTGCTTCAGCCGGTGAGGCCTAATTATCAAGCAGTTTATGGCTTGGGTCAGCCCCGGTATCAGCTTAGCACCTGATGGAGTTGACGCCGTCAGCGAAGCGAACAACGGGATTATCTCACTCGTCGAGGCTCACATCAGCAAAAGGAACTGGTCCAGCTAGTTGCCATGATCCCCTGGTCGTCACTGTTGCGCCGATACTCCAATGGAAGCTGACTGGGCAAGGGAATGCAAGATGTCGCAAGGGTAGATTGTCCAGAAAGCTCCGCCCATGTCGCCCCACAATATGGCGCACCAATATCCTGGACCTGCACGCCTGGTAACTGCTGGATGCGATCACCCGCCGGTCCGTACAAGGTACACGATTCCAAAGATAATACTCTGGCGAAGCGCCGGGCCGGATTCATACTTGCCGCAGTCGCTTACCCGCCGATCATAACCTCTCTCCCGCCCCGTCAGGCTTTCTTGATTCACCCTCGGCGCACGGTCTGGATAATAGCACAAGGCCGCCGCGGCGACCAGCGCCTGAAACTTGTTATACTTCGGCGATTCGGGTATTCTTGTACATATAGACCATCCGGAGTGGAGCCTTGACGCCGCGCTTTCCCGACTTCAAACACCTGACCATCGGCGACCGCCGGGAGCTCCACCCCCGGCTGCGGGCCTACGCACCCATCACCTCGGAGCTGACCTTCACCAACCTGTTCATCTGGCGCGGTGGTCAGCGCTACCGCTGGAGTCTCCTCGATGAGCACCTGCTGATCCTGGCCCTGCCCGGCGACGAGCCGACCCGGGCCCACGCCCTGCCCCCCGTCGGTCCAACAGGGCGTCTCGAGGTGGTCCGACGCCTGCTGGACTGGATGGACAACGCCGGGCTGCGCCCGCTGATCCACCGCGCCGACGCCCGGCTGGCCGCCGAACTCGCCGACTCGGAGCTCACCGTCAACCCGATCCGCGAGCACTTCGACTACCTCTACCGCCGCCGGGATCTGGCCGAACTCGACGGCGCTGCCTACGAGACCAAGCGCAATCACATCAACGCCCTGCTGCGCCGCGTCGAACCCGAGTACAAGCCCCTGGGTCCCGAGCACCTGATGCCCGCCAAACGGCTCTCCGACGAGTGGTGCCGGATGCGGCGCTGCAAGGACGAACTGGACCTGGTCAACGAGTGGGAAGCCATCCGCGAGCTGCTCAACCACTACGACGAGCTGGACCTCAACGGCGCCGTGCTGTTCCTCGACGGCCGCCTCAAAGCCTTCACCGTCGGCGAGCGACTCAACGAAAACACCGCCGTGGTCCACATCGAGAAGGGCGACCCCGAAGAGCGCGGCGTCTACCCGCTGATCAACCGCCTGTTCTGCCGCAACGCCCTGGCCGACCGCGAGTACGTCAACCGCGAGCAGGACCTCGGGCTGCCCGGCCTGCGCCGCGCCAAGCAGAGCTACCGCCCCGTCGAACTCGTCGAAAAGTTCGATATCGCCCGCGCCTGAGACGCGGCGAGACCATCGCCGGGGGGCCGGGGCCACGAACACCAACCGCTAGACAGGCGCGGAGGCGTTGGCACGTTTCTTGCGCAACTCGACGCGGCCTCCGGC
>WJMB01000044.1 GCA_014728185.1 Candidatus Coatesiibacteriota bacterium | reverse complement strand
TACCAGGCGATCAGGATGCCCAGCAGCAGGCCGAAGATCAGCCCCACCAGGGCGGCGAAGTAGCGGTCGAGCTGGTTGAGGGTCTTACTTTTGGGCAGGGTCTCGGTGACCCGCTTGTCGACGATGTACTGCTTGATGTCCAGGTCGGTCTGGGGGCAGGCCAGGGCGCAGGAGTAGCACTGCTCGCAGTCCTCGCCGACGATGGACTCCAGGGCCATCGAGGTGCGCTGGGCGGTGCGCTCGAGGCGCTCGGGTTCGCGGCGCAGCACGGGACAGGAGTCCACACAGTTGCCGCAGCCGATGCAGCCCTTGTCCGAGGAGAGGTCGCGGCCCTCGTTGTGCAGGCGGTTGTAGATCTCCATCCCCGTGGAGAGCAGCCTTGTGCGGGCCACGGGGGGCTCCTTCATATCGAAAATCTTGTCGAGGACGCGGCGGATCTTGGACAGATCGCGGGTCTGGGTCTCTGCCATGGCGGTATGGCCCCTTTAATGTAATGTCGACAAACCGGATGGGCTTGCGGGGGATTGCGCGGTTGAATATAGGCCAACCGGCGCGTCTTGGCAAGTCCGGCCCCCGTCGGCACGGTGATTGAGACATGGTGTAGTTTAGTCCTGCTTGTCCGCGTCCAGCTCGCGCAGCTCGTCGGCGGTCTCGGCGGCGAAGTCGTTGAGGAGCAGGTTGAGCGTCTGCTGGGTGACGAAGCTTGGGCTGAGCTCGCCGCCCTCCTCGTAGCTCCCGGAATAGGCGCCGCGGTGCAGAACCTCGCCGCCGCGGGACAGGCTGAGCGTCAGCGCGGCCTCGCAGCGGGTGCGGCTGGTGGCGATGCCGCCGAGGATGCCACCGGTCAGCCCGGCTGCGCCGCCGCCGAAGCTCCACCAGGCCCAGGCCGGAATCGTGGAGAACAGGGAATTGCAACCCCCGGCGAGAGCCTGGGAGCCGATCTCCCAGAGGCAGGCGATCTCGCCGACGGCGGCGGCGGCCATCCCGGCCACGGCCAGCACCACCCAGACCCCGTCGATGCGCCCCTCGAGCAGCAGCGAGTCGATGGATCCGCCCAGGCGGTACTCGGGGTTGAAATCCTCCGGGGCGTCGACGGCGACGTGGGCGACGTTGAACAGCCCCGTCTCGACCAGATAGGCGGCCACGGCCCGACCGACGTAGTCGGCCACCTCGCGCAGCTCCTCGGCGTCGCCCTCCCGACCGCCCAGGCTCTCCAGCGCCAGAGGCTCGACCAGCAGGCCGCGCTCGACCACCGGGTAGGTGTGTTTGGGCGAAGCCTGGAAGTCCTCGAAATGGTAGTAGTTGTAGCTGCAAGCGGTCAGCAGCGCCAGGGAAACGACGAGTACGAGGCTCAGGACGCGGCGGATAGTCATCCCAACCTCCATGGTGGGGCTTGGCGACGGTTAATTGCACACCGGCAAAACACTGGTCATCGATAGAAGGGTGTCGCTGCGGTTTTGTCGATCAATCCCCGTCGTCCTCCAGGGCGATTTTCAAAGCCTCGGTGACCCGCTCGACGTAGTGCAGATCGAGGTCCAGCTCGGGACCTTCCCCATCGGAGAAGGCCTCCTCCACCTCGGGACGGTTGCGTGCCGGCAGGATCACCTCGCGCAGTCCGGCGCGGCGGGCCGCCAGCAGCTTGGACTTCAACCCGCCCACGGGCAGCACCTCGCCGCGCAGGGAGAGCTCGCCGGTCATGCCGACCTCGTTGCGCACCGGGCGATCGGTGAACAGGCTCACCAGGGCCGTGGTCAGCGTCACTCCGGCCGAGGGTCCTTCCTTGGGCACGGCGCCGGCGGGGACGTGGATGTGCACGTCGACATCGCTGAGAGCGTCGGGGTCGACGCCCAGGGCTTTGGCGTGGGCGCGGACGTAGGACAGGGCGATTCGTCCGCTCTCCTTCATCACCTCGCCGAGCTGGCCGGTGAGGATCAGCCCGCCCTTGCCGGGCATGGCGGCCACCTCGACGAAGACGATCTCGCCGCCGACGGGGGTCCAGACCAGCCCCGTGGCCAGGCCCACGCAATCGCGCCGCCGCCGCCGACGCAGCTTGACGCGGGGCGCGCCCAGGTATTCGTCGAGCTCGGCGGGCTCGACGACGACGCGTTCCTCGACCTCGCCGGCGGCCACCTTGCGGGCCACCTTGCGACAGACGGTGCCGATGGCCCGCTCGAGATTGCGCACCCCGGCTTCGCGGGTGTAGCCGTCGGTGACGGCCCGCAGGGTGCGGATCGGCAGGAAGAGCTGCTTCTTGGTCAGTCCGTTGGCCTCGCGGCGTCGGGGGAAGAGGTAGCGCTTGGCGATCTGGGCCTTCTCCTCGCGAGTGTAGCCGTCGAACTCGATGACCTCCATGCGGTCCAGCAGGGGTCGGGGCACCGTGGCCGTGGTGTTGGCCGTGGTGATGAAGAAGACCCGGGACAGGTCGTAGGGCTCCTCGACATAGTTGTCGCGGAAGGTGTCGTTCTGCTCGGGGTCCAGCACCTCGAGCAGCGCCGAGCTGGGGTCGCCGCGGAAGTCGCTGGCCAGCTTGTCGACCTCGTCGAGCATGAAGACAGGGTTGGAGGTTCCGGCGGTCTTGAGCCCCTGGAGGATGCGCCCGGGCAGGGCGCCGACGTAGGTGCGCCGGTGGCCGCGAATCTCGGCCTCGTCGTGGACGCCGCCCAGCGACGCCCGGGTGAACTCCCGGCCCAGGGCCCGGGCGATACTGCGCCCGATGGAAGTCTTGCCCGTCCCCGGCGGTCCGACGAAACACAGGATCGGTCCCCGGCTCTGCGGGGCCAGCTTGCGCACCGCCAGGAACTCGAGGATGCGGTCCTTGATCTCGGCCAGACCGTAGTGATCCTCCTCGAGGATGCGCCGGGCGCTCTCGATCTCCAGGCGGTCCGTGGAGCAATGACCCCAGGGCAGGTCCAGCAGCCAATTGAGATAGGTGTGGGCCACGACGTACTCAGCCGAACCCGGGTTCATCTGGCGCAACCGCTTGAGCTCCCGTTGGGCCTTTTCCGCCGTCGACTCAGGCCATTTTTTCTCCTTCATCCGTTCGGCCAGCTCGTCGAGCTCCACCGAGGGCTGCTCGCTCTCGCCCAGTTCCCGGCGGATGGCCTCGAGCTGCTGGCGCAGGTAGTACTCGCGTTGGGCGCGGTTCATCCCCTCGGAGATCTCGTTCTGGATCGACTGGCCGATCTTGAGCACCTCGAGCTCGCGGCCGGCCAGCTTGGTCACCAGCTCCAGGCGCTGCTGGACGTCGGCGGTGGCCAGCACCCGCAGACGGTCCTCCAGCTCCAGGTTGAGGTTGGCGGCGATGAAGTCGGCCAGGCGGGAGTTCTCCTCGATGTTCAGCGCCGCGACCAGCAGGTCCTCGTCGCGGTTGGAGAGCTCGACGACCCGGCTGAAGATGTCGGTCAGGCTGCCGCGCAGCGCCTTGACGCGCACCGTGTCCGGCTCGCTCTCCTCCAGGGGACTCACCCGCACCCGGGGGTACTCGCCGTCGGCGATGAACTCCTCCAGGCGCACCCGCTGCAGGCCCTGGATCATCAGCCGCATCGAGCCGTCGGGCATGCGCAGCATCTTGAGCACCACGCCCAGGGTGCCGACGGGGTGGAGGTCTCCACCGGTCAGGGGCGCCTCGTCGGCGTCGTCCTCCTCGGTCTCATTCTCGGCGGGACGGCGGGTGAACAGCGCCAACAGGCGGTCGCCGAACATCACCCTGTCGACCAGGGTCGTGTCACGCTCACCCTCGACGTTGAGGGGCAACAGCATCTGGGGATAGCTGACCATGCCGCGTAGAGGCAGCAGGGGCAAGACGCGCTGCGAGCCCTCCTCCAGCGGCGGCAGGTCCGGCCGGGGTCGGTTGTTTTCAGTAATGCCGTTGTCGTCGTTGTTCTCCGGGGTCATCGACACTCCAGACTCGCTCTGAGGGACTCGTTGGTTTTTTCGGACGGCGAAGGCCGCTCAGTCCTCGGTTGGCCGGTTACCGGTCCGACGATCCTCGATCCTCATCGGTCTCCACCTCGACGGAGCCTCGGTAGGCCTGCCGGGGCACGTGTACGTGGAGCATGCCGTTGAGCCAGCGCGCACTGATACCAACGGCGTCGATATCAAGGGGAAGCTGTAGGCTGCGCCGGAAGGGTCCGTAGGTCAGCTCCATCCGCAGCAGCTTGCGCGAACCGGCGGGCAGCTCGGGCTCCCGCGCACCGGCGATGACCAGGCGGCGCTGGTCCACGGTGACCCGCACGGCGGTCGGATCGACCCCGGCCAGCTCGACCAGGACCAGGTAGCCGTCCTCGAGCTCGACGACGTCGATGAGGGGGAAGGGGGGCTCGGCGCCCCAGCGCTGGGGCGGATGGTCGAAATAGCGCGGTGACATCGTGCCTGCCTTTGGATACGACCGCAGGGCCGCCACGGGACGGAAGGGTCACTGGTGGCGGGCGGAATCATCGAACAACAAGAAAAAAACACCTGAAGATGTACCAGGGCGGGGATTATCACCTGGATCTGGAGAGCCGCCGAAAGCGATATACCGGCAAGGAATTGTGCAACCCGATAGGACCGGCCTTGATTGTAACCTGCTGATAGTGCGTGTTGGCAGTATGAAACATGGTCGGACAAAAACAGGACATTATAAGTATTGGGATTATCACACGTTTCAGAACAGGCATATATCGCTAATAGCTTGTTATCATGTGCTTTATAGCTGAGCAAACTGTCACTGCCCGTGCCTTGCCTGGTGGCAAAAACCAGGCTTGCCCGAAGCGGGCGCTGCCAAGAAGATGCCAAGAGGATGCCAAGAGGACGCTGAGAGACTGGATGTCCCGACACCTGATTTGCATCCTTGGCTTACCAGTAATATGGATGCTAAATGTTTTCAAATAGCTGATTTAACTGATAATGAAACCTCTTTGGCTCGTCGAGCTGAAGACCCTCATGTGGTAGTTTTCGGCACCTCCACTCTAAATGCCGCTGTTTTTTAGGTTTCGACGTAGGTTCAGTTTCAGGTGATAATCCATAAGTGTTTCACTGAGCTGGTAGTCGTCGTCCTGGTGCGCCGCGCATTGATCCAAATATCTTCATGCGCAGCGTATGTGATTGTTGTTGATGCACTTATAAGTTTAGCAGAAACAGGATGGGGCTCTAATGCAAGCTAATGGAATTGTCGATTGTCCACACGGCATTCTCCATAGCTACCGCCACGTTTTGACAGCTTGCAATCAACAGGCGCTTCTGCTGCTAGACGTGTATTATCAGCAGATTGCAATCATAACCCGGACCGAACAGGGTATGCGATCCTGATAGTTTTTCTGATGCCCGCCTTGCTGATAGCGTCAACACGGCCAAACGACTGGCTGATGCAGGGGTACAAAGCAAGCGTTGAGCCGTGTCCAAAGTCTGTTTTTAGGCAGGACTGCACTGGATGCGACAACAGGTCCAACCGACGGGATTACCGGCTTGCCACAACAGTATTCCGTACAGTATAAGCCCATCGCCACACAACGAATGCTGGAATGTGACGGCATATCGAGCTGTAATGCATTGTTTCACAAAATGCTAGAAGCATACCCCGGTTTAAATGCACTTGATAAGCCCTTGCCCAATCATAGCGCCGCAAGGGGCCGGGGGGCGTCGGTGCCGCCGTAAATGCTGGAAGCCGCCGTGGCTGAATCCCGCGCTCGAGGCGCTCGATGGGCCGGTTGACGCACGCTGCGAGCCGGACGCTTGAGCGGATCGAGGGCAGGGGGAGAGCGGAAGTCGGGGGCGACTCTCCAACCAAGCGCACCGTCGTCGCAGATGCTGATCCGCTTTGTCGTGATCGTCCCTTGATTCCACATGGAGGATGAGTTGCGCAACGCGGTTGAAGCAAGCCTTGATTATGGTAAACGCCGTGGTGGTTGTAAAGCCTCCGTGTTGCCGCGACGGCGGTGGGGGTGCTATACTCCGTCCATGCGTTTGAAAAGCTTGGAACTCGACCACTTCCGCATCTACGAGCGCCTGCGCCTGGAGCTGCCCCCGGGCGAAGTCTGCCTGGCCGGCGCCAACGCCGCCGGTAAGACCAGCCTGCTCGAGGCCGTCTACTACCTGGCCACGGCGCGCAGCTTCCGCTTCGCCGAGGACCGCGACCTGGTCCGCTGGGGCGCCCAGGGCTTCGGCCTGCGGGCCGCGGCGCTGCGCGACGACGAGGAGACCCGGCTGGCCCTGGCCTACCGGAGCGGGGGCAAGACGGCCGCCGTGGACGGAGAGCGCTGCCCGCGCCTCTCGTCGATCCTGGGCCGCCTGCTGACCTGCTGCTTCACCGTGGAGGACCTGGACACGGTGCGCGGAGCCGCCGGTCGTCGGAGGCGATTTCTCGACCTGGTCTTGGGCCAGGTCTCCCAGAGCTACACCCGGGCCATGGGCGAGCTGCGCGACTGCCTGCGCCAGCGCAACGCCGCCCTGCGCGCCGATCCGCTGGACCGCGCCGCCGTGACCGCTTGGGATCGCCCCCTGTCCCGGGCCGCCGCCCGGATCATCGAGCTGCGCCGCGCCGCCGTCGACGAACTGGCCGCCCCGGCCCCGCAAATTTTCGCGGAGATCACCGCCAGCCGCCACGACCTGCGCCTGGACTACGAAGGCCCCCTCGAGGAGACCCGCCTGGGCGCCGCCGATCTGGAGGAGGCTTTCATCGAGTTGCTGCGCCGCCGCTTCGAGCGCGACCGGCGCCGCGGCTGCACCACCGCCGGACCCCACCGCGACGACCTGGCCCTGCGTCTGGACGGAAACGACCTGCGCCGCTACGCCAGCCGGGGCCAGCAGCGTTTGGCCATGGTGGCCCTGCGCCTGGCCGAGGCCGATTTTCTCCATCAGCGCACCGGCACCCGACCGATCTTCCTGCTGGACGACGTGGCCAGCGAGCTGGACGCGGAAACCACGGCCCGGGTGCTGCCGGCCCTGCGCAGCCGTGTCGATCAGCTCCTGCTGACCGCCCTGCCCCAGGACGTGGGCGACCTGAGCGTCGACGGCACGGTGTTGAGCATCGACGGCGGTCGAGTTCGCCAATGACAGAGAACCTCCCGGGGGAGGCTCTCTGCTCGTGCGGCTGAGTTTGTCTCAGGGCGCGATCCGCGTGCCGGCGGCATCCTCGAGGACGGCGGCGGCCAGGTTGGCCGGATCGGTGATGACGACGCGCTTACCCCCGGCGTCGAGGAAGTCCAGAGCCGCCTGGACCTTGGGTCCCATACTGCCCTTGGGGAACTGACCGGTTTCGAAGTGGCGCCTCATCTCGGCGGAACTGATCCGGTCGATGGGTTTGGCGTGGGGGGTTCCATAATCGAGTTGAACCCGCTCGACGTCGGTTGAGACAGCCAGCAGGTCGGCACCCAGCAAGCGCGCAGTCAACGAGCTGGCCCGGTCCTTGTCGATGACGGCCTCGACACCGTGGTGGCCGCCGTCATCCCGGACGACGGGGATGCCGCCGCCGCCCACGGCGATGGTCACCACATCGGCCGCCAGGAGCCTCTCGATCGCCGCGAGCTCGACGACGGCGACGGGCTTGGGGCTGGCGACAACCCGGCGCCAACCGCGACCGGCGTCCTCGCGGACGACCCAGCCGGACTCATCGGCGTAGCGTCGGGCCTGCTCGGCGGAGTAGAAAGGCCCCACGGGCTTGCTGGGCTCGCTGAAGGCTGGATCGTCGGCGTCGACCTCGACCCGGGTGACGACGGCGAGGACCTGGCGCTCGACGCCCCGGCGGCGCAGCTCCCGGTGGAGGGCGGACTGGAGCTGATAGCCGATGCCGCCCTGGGTGTTGGCGCCCCAGTAATCCAGGGGCAGATCGGGCAGCTCGGTGGTCCTCTCGCTCATCAACAGCAGGTTGCCCACCTGGGGACCGTTGCCGTGGGTGACGAGGACCCGGTGACCGGCGGCGACGAGCTCACCGACGGCGCGGGCGGTGGTTTCGACGTTGGCTAGCTGCTCCTCCATGGTGCCGCGCTCGTCGGAGCGAATCAGGGAGTTGCCGCCTACGGCTACAACGATCAACATCGGGTGTCGACCTCCGGTGAAAAAAGGCCCCGGCGGGGTCCTCGAAGGGTGAAGCTTCAACCTAGGATTCGCACTGGATTATAAGCGGATCCGGGACGGCTGTAAAGGATACGCTGATGACCCAGGCAACGCCTCCCGAAGACTGGCTGGCCTATCTGGCCTGGCGCGCCGAGCAGACCCGGCGGACCTGCCGCTACCTCTTCCGTCGCTGCGGTTTGAGCCGGGGGATTCTCGTGGATGTGGGCTGCGGCGCCGGTCACGCCGCCGCTCCCTACGCCGCTCTGCATCCCGGACTCAGGGTGATCGGCGTCGAGATCGATCCGGCCATTCTCAGCCGGGCCCCCGACGAGCTCGGCGCCGTCGTCGGTGATGCCTGTCGGCTGCCCCTGGTCGAGGCTTCCGTCGACGCCGTGATGTTCCACTTCACCCTGATGTGGCTGGCGCCCGACAAGGCGCTGCGCGAAGCCCGACGGGTGTTGAAGCCGGGCGGCCACCTGCTCTGCTGCGCCGAGCCGGACTACGGCGGGATGATTCACGAGCCCGATCCCGGGGTCGACCGCTCCATGAGCAGCCGGTTGATGCGGGGAATCGAGCGCGTCGGCGGCGATCCGCTCTGCGGTCGCCGACTGACCGGTCTGGTCGGCGACAACGGCCTGCGGATTCTGGAGGTCGGTTCGGCGGCCCGACCCCGCCATTACCCGCCCGGTGACGCGGACGCCGCCGATGAGCTGGAGCGGGTCTTCGTCTTCCGCACCCTCTTCCACCCCCGCTCCGGTCCGAAGTGGCGACGCCGAGTGCGCTCCGCGCTCAAAGCCGGAGGATACTTCGAGTACCTGCCCGTCTTCTACCTGCTGGCCCGTCGGGACTAGACATCGTCGTCGCGCCGCTTGGTCAGGTAGTGGACACCCTTGAAATCGAGATAGCCGTAGTGCTGGAAAACCCTGAGCGAGGTCGTGTTCCAGCCCTCGATCAGACAGGCGTGGATCTCCAGCCCCTGGTCCCGCAGCCAGGTTTCGGCGGCGCTGATCAAACGCCCGGCGAGCCCCCTCCGCCGATGGCGGGGATCCACGGCCAGGCGGTTCAGCCAGCCCTTGCGGCCGTCGTGGGTGGCCAGGATCGAGCCGACCAGCGTGCGTCCGACCGAGCGCTCCTCCGTCGTTGTCCAGGCGCAGATGAAACGCACCATGGACAGCGTAATCTGCCGCTGATACTCGGCCGCGCTGTCGCGCCCCCGGGGCTTGTGCTCCAGGCCGGCGCGTCGCCACAGCGCGATGAGCGCCGGATAGTCTACATCAGACAGCACCCCCAGCTCATACTCCATCCCGATCCCCCTCACACTCAAACCCCAACACCTACCGCCTTGGAGTTAACTGTCCCCGTCGCCCGGCCGGGCACATGGAAACGACGCACCACGGGTGCGTCGCTATTGTATCAAACCGCCGTTACCGACAATGGGTTGAATACGGGACGGCCTCTACCCGCTTGTGATTAGTCTCGTTCAGCGTTCGCCCTTGCCCGCCGTCACGGCGTTGGAGTGGAAGATGTAGTGGCGTTTCTTGTCGATGGTGAGCAGGTTCTTGTTCTTCAGTTCGTTGACGAAGCGGCAGACCGTCTCGCGACTGCAGCCGGCCATGTCGGCCAGCTCCTGGTGGGTGAGCTGGATGGTCAGGCGGGTGCCCAGCTCGTGGGAAGCGCCGTAGTAATCGCGCAGGCGGATGAACAGGGACTCGATCTTCTCCCGGCTGGTCTTGAAGGTCAGGTCCTCGATCTGCGAATCGGCGTCACGCAGGCGCTGGGAGAGCACCTTGATGATCTTGATGGCCAGGCTGGGCAGTTGCTCGAGGATGGGCAGGAAATCGTCCTTGTGCAGGGTGAGAATGCTGACCTCACCCATGGCCTCCACCGAGGCGCTGCGGGGCATCTTGTCGAGCACCGCCAGCTCGCCGAAGAAGCTGCCGTCGGAGAGGATGTCGAGGATCTTCTCGCGCCCGTCCAGGCTGCGTCGGGTAACCTTGACCTGGCCGTGTTCGATAAGGAAGAACTCATCGCCGCGCTCGCCCTCGGTGATGATGATATCGCCCTTGGTGTAGCGCTTGCGCTTGAGCAGGTGGTAGATCCGCTCCAGCTCGCGTTCGTCGAGGGCGGAGAAGAGGGGGATCCTCGTCAGGTCGAAAGAGGTATGCATTGTGGGGCCTCGCCTGGAGGAGTGGAGTGGTTGTTTAACGTAATTAAGTTTATACCATTTCAATGTGTTTCTCTATCCTATCCCGTTTCGACGGGTTGAACAGTGTCATTTGTTTACGGATCGCGCGCGTTTTCAGCTTGATGTAAACAGTGGATTGGTCATCGACAACCGCCGTTGGAAGAACAAAATCTGGAAAGACAACAAAAAACAGGGCGCCGCTTGGGCGCCCTGTTCGCGAACCTTTCCAGGAAGAAAGGCCTAGTTGTGGTAGTACTGGTTCAAGTCGGCGTCGTCGCTCCAGTCGGTGTAGAAGTAGCGCTCGACCTCGAGGCTCCAGACACCGGT
>WJMB01000315.1 GCA_014728185.1 Candidatus Coatesiibacteriota bacterium | reverse complement strand
GGACTAGTTATCCTTCTCAGCCTCGTACTCCTCGATGATCTTCTGCTGCGTCTCGCCGGGGACCCGCTCGTAGCCTTCGAAGACCATGTCGTAGGTTCCCTGGCCGCCGGTCATGCTGCGCAGCTCGGTGGCGTAGTTGGTCAGCTCGGCCTCGGGCACCAGGGCGCGTACGACCTGCATCTTGCCCTGGGGCTCCATGCCCAGGATCTTGCCGCGCTTGGAGCTGATGTCGCCGGAGATGTCGCCGAGGAACTCGTCGGGGATGGTGACCTCGAGGCGGACGATGGGCTCGAGGATCACCGGATCGGCTTGGTCCATGGCCTTGCGGAAGGCCAGCGAGGCGGCGATCTTGAAGGCCATTTCAGAAGAGTCGACGTTGTGATAGCTGCCATCGTAGAGCTTGGCGTGGACGTCGACGATGGGGCAACCACAGAGGTAGCCCTTTTGATAGGCCTCGTTGAGACCCTTCTCGACGGCGGGAATGAACTTGCCCGGGATGGCGCCGCCGACGATGGCGTCCTCGAACTCGTTGCCGGTGCCGCTCTCCAGAGGCCAGAACTCGAGGTAGCAGTCGCCGAACTGGCCGCGGCCGCCGGTCTGCTTCTTGTGGCGGCCCTGGGCTTTGGCCCGCTTGGTGATGGTCTCGAGGTAGGCGATGCGCGGGACCTTTAGCTCGACCTTGACGCCGTATTTCTTGTCGAGCTGGCTGACGGCGACGTTGAGATGCTGGTCGCCCAGACCGGCCAGAATCAGCTCGTTGGTCTGGTCGTTGCGGCTGGTGATCAGGGTGGGGTCTTCCTCCTGCAGGCGTGTCAGGCCGCTGGACATCTTGTCCTCGTCACCCTTGGAGGCGGGGAAGACGGCGCGTTTCATCAGCGGGTTGGGGAAGGGCAGCTCGGTGAAGCGGCGGTCCTTGTTGGCCCCGTCGGCCAGGGTGTCGCAGGTCTGGGTTTTGTCGAGCTTGGCCGCCGCGCCGATATCACCGGCGGCCAGGGCGTCGACGGCCTCCTGTTTGCCGCCGTGGATGTGGAAGAGGTTGTTGGTGCGCTCCGGCTTCTGGCGGTTGACATTGTAAGCCTCGGCGCCGAGTTTGCCGCTGTAGACACGCATGATCGAAAGCTTGCCGGCGAAGGGGTCGATGGCCGTCTTGAAGACCAGAGCGGCGGCGCCGTCGGTCAGTTCGACGCTCTCGGGCTCGGCCTCGGCGTCCCTGGTGAACTTGACCAGCGGCGGCGCCGGAACGTCCTCGGGAGCGGGGAAGAAATTGACCACGGCGTCGAGGAGCTGATGCGTCCCGACGGCCTGCTCGGCCGAACCGACGAAGATCGGGGTCAGGGTGCCGGCGGCGAAGGCGGCGCGCAGCCCCTGGTGGATGTCCTCGGCGGGCAGGGTGCCCTCCTCGAAGTACTTCTCCATCAGGGCCTCGTCGGCGGCGGCGATCTCCTCGATGAGCTGCTCCCGGGCCTCGGCGGCGGCGTCTTGCAGCTCGGCCGGGATGTCGGCCTCGTCGAACTCGCCGCTGTCTTCCTTGTAGATGTAGGCCTTGCCGGCCACCAGGTCGACCAGGCCGCGGAAGTCGGTATGCGAACCGATGGGTAGTTGCAGGGGCACGCAGGACTGGCCGAAGGTCTCCTTGATGCTCTCCACGGTCTTGTCGAAGTCGGCGTTCTCCCGGTCCATGCGGTTGACGAACAGCGCCCGGGGCAGTCCGCGCTTCTCGGCGATTTCCCAGTATTTGACCGTGCCCGTCTCGACGCCGGAGACGGCGCTGACCAGGGCCAGGGCGGCATCGACGGCGTAGAGGCCGGAGACCACCTCGCCGGCGAAGTCCAGGGTGCCCGGTGTGTCGACGAGGTTGATCACCGCTTCGCCGCGCTCCAGGCGCAGCACGGACAGGCTGATCGAGAAGCCGCGTTTCTTCTCCTCCTCCTGGAAGTCGGAGACGGTGTTGCCTTCGGTGACCTTGCCGCGTCGGCTGGCGGAGCCGGTGGCGTAGTTGAGGGCCTCGGCCAGGGTGGTTTTGCCCACGCCGCCGTGGGAGATCAGCGCCAGATTGCGCAGTTTGCTCATCGGTAGAAACCTTTGGTTGTTGGTTGGGCTGGGCGGTTCGATCATAGCGGCCCGGTGGCCGTCAAAGCGGATAAACGGAGAATCAGTGCGGATGGCCGTATAGACACATGTTCAGCGCCGAGAAGCGCTTTCGCCTTTCAGCGGTGCAAGCGCCTGTCCCTGGACGACGGGGGTGTTTGGAATCGGCTGTGCGCGAACGGTCCGTTTCCGGCCGGGCGCCGTTGCGGGCGGTCGCCCGATGTCGTCGGTAGTGAACCGTCCCGGTTGGGAAGGCGGCGGGTTGAGATTGCAGTCCCCTATCCGCCGCTCGGACCCCGGAATGCGATAAGAACCGTAGTTTAACCGGCCGCACCTCGACAAGTCAAGACGGCGGGCTACATCACCATTCCGCCGTCGATGTTGATCACCTGGCCGGTGATGTAGGCGGAGCCCGGCGAGCAGAGCCAGTCGACCACCCGGGCGACGTCCTCGGGGGTGCCGGCGCGGCCCAGGGGGATGCGCTCGAGCCAGCCCTGGACGACCTCTTCGGGCAGCTCGGTCATCGCGGTGGCGATAAAGCCCGGGGCCACGGCGTTGGCGGTGATGTTGCGACGGGCCAGCTCCCGGGCCAGGCTCTTGGTCAGACCGATCATCCCGGCCTTGGAGGCGGCGTAGTTTGCCTGACTGACGTTGCCCATCAGGCCGACGACGCTGGCGATGTTGACGATATGCCCGCGACGCAGCTTCATCATCGGCCGGGCGGCGGCCTTGGAGCAGTTGAAGGCCCCGGTGAGGTTGATCTTGAGGACCAGCTCCCAATCGGCGGGCTTCATGCGGATGAACAGGGCGTCGCGGGTGATCCCGGCGTTGTTGATCAGCACCTCGAGGCCGCCGAAGTGCTCGACCACCTCGTCGACGGCGGCGGCCACGGCGTCGTAGTCGGCCACGTCGACCTTCCAGGCCCGGGCCTGGACACCCTGATCGCCTAACTCGGCGGCCAGCTTCTCGGCGCCGTCGAGGTCGATGTCCCAGATCGCCACGGGGTAGCGCCGGGCCAGTTCTCGGGTGATTGCCTCGCCGATGCCCCGGGCGCCCCCGGTGATCACCGCGGCGTAACGCTGCTGCTCCATCCTCATTCCTCCCTGGGACCCCGCAGGATCCACCGTTAACTGATCGGGATCGTCACATAAAACTGAACAATATATGGTGGCTGCTGAGAGTTGCTAGAAGTGATTAGTCCCTGATGCCTGCCTTGCTGTTCCACGGGTTAAGCCAAGCCACCGCCCGCTTATCGTCAGTCCTTTCCTGGTTTAAGCCGTTGGGCCAACCGGAGGGATCGACACTTTTCGGCTGTTCACGAGATCAAGTACAATAATATCCAATGACATACAACAACTGCCCGGATGTGAAGGCGGAATAAGCTATGGCATCAAACACGAACCCGGACCAGATAGTTTCAACTCGAAACACCGACCTACGTCGTAAAAAGCGGCTGATACGAGGCAAAATCGAAGATAGATAAGTCCTCAGCTCTATCCTCTCGGCGCATACTCGTTATAGATGCAT
>WJMB01000043.1 GCA_014728185.1 Candidatus Coatesiibacteriota bacterium | reverse complement strand
GTCCGTATCAAGGTGACGGAGTCGCGCCCTCCTCCAGGCCCAGGCTGGCCGCCGCCGCGCCCAGCTCCAGGCTTTCGGTGGGCAGCAGCTCCAGCACCTTGCGCGGCTTGGACTCAAAGGCGCGCAGGGGGGTGAGCATCCGGCGGTCGTATGCGGTGGGAGTGTCCGGGGTATGGGGCGCGCCCAGGTCCAGGGAGTAGAGCGGGTAATGAATCTCGCCGATGCGGGCCAGGTACTCATCCCGGGTGATGTCGGAGCGCAGGCCGCCGCTGAGGTACATCACGCCGATACCGAGCAGGAGCGCTCCGACGACGGCGGCGGGCACCACCCAGCCGGGCAGGCGCTTATTCTTGCCCAGACGGACCTCCAGGGCGCCGGGGACCGGGCAGACGTCCAGACAGCGCAGGCAGAGATGGCACTCATCGGAGACGACGACCTCGACCTTGTCCAGCTTGATCCAGGCCGGGCAGACCCGGTCGCAGTCCTTGCAGCCCAGGGCGCAGCGTGAGCTGTCACGGTGGATCTTCACCGGGCTGAGCATGGAGAAGACGCCCAGCAGGGCGCCGTAGGGGCAAAGGTAGCGGCAGATGAAACGGGGCACGAAAACCGACACCAGCACCAGACCGCCCAGGGCGTAGTAGAGCCAGTCCGGGCCGTCGGTGAGGAAGTACCACATCCGCAGGTCGCTGAGCTTGACCGCCGGAGAGTAGGCCAGCAGGTGCAGCGTCTCGGCGGTCAGGCCGGCCACCTTCACCAGGAAGAAGACCAGCAGGGCGTACTTGGCCAGGCGCAGCGGCAGGTCGATGAAGGCCGGCAGGCGCAGATCGCGCCCCTTGGTTATCTTCCTGCCCAGCCACCACAGCCCCTCGGAGAGCGTGCCCAGGGGGCAGACATGACTGCAAAAGCCTTTCTTGATTACAATCGAGAGCAGCAACAGCAGTATCAAAAACGCCAGCGCCGGGGTGTGGATATCAATGGCTCCGACGCGCACCGCGTGGGCCAACTCGATGTAACCCAGGTGCGGAGTGACCGATTCAACGGCCGTCGGTCGCGCCGGTCCGTCCTCGGTGCGTTCCTCGACGGAGTCCAGCCAGAAGGCGTAGAAGATGAACAGGCCCGTGAAAGCGAACAGGAAGAGCACCTGCGCAATCAGGCGGAACCGGCCCGGGCGCGATCGCTTCTTGAATATGTCCCCCAATAAAACCCCTTGCCCCTGAGTCCAACGAGTAATATAAAACCTCGCTATGCTTGAGCGCAAGGGTAACGGGCGAGAAAATGCCCCATCGACCTGTTTGTCGACCTGTTTATTGACCTGTTTGTCGTGGTGGAATCGGTATGTGGATCCTCTACCCTGTTCGGAACGGGTCATGAATGTATTCCGCTGATTATACGCATGTATTAGCAAAGGGATCACTTAGCTGTCACGGACCGGTGTGTTACTGAACATCGTTCAATTATCAGCAGTTAGCGGGCAAGCAGGCTAGCACATTCGTTAGCTGGTTGTGGCGGGTCGTGTGGGTTTCCATATTTCTATTGGCATAAAAGAACGTGATCGGACCAAATCAGGGCGGAAAAAGAGAGGTTCAACTAACTGGTAATCGCGGCTTAGGTGCGCCACGCTGTGGTCCCGATACTATCATGTGCAGTCTTGTTACTTGATATTAAGGCGGTTATGAGTTGAGGGGCAAATGGTTGACCTTTTACTGCAAGCCAATAGGCAGGGTGGGTTATCCGCCGAATACAACCCTTGCAGCTGCCACTTTTACTGCCGATAAGTGACAGGCGCATTTGCTGCTTATCTAGTAATAACAACGAGATACATTATTATCCCGGTCCGAACATGGTATATGATCCCTTTCAGTTTTGATTAGGTCTGATCACGTTCCACGATACCTCGGGATATATCCAGTTCCAGCATCGGCCGGGATCGCCTCAGGGGGGGGCGAATAAGCGCCGTTAACACCACCGGCTTTATAAGCCGCGACCCGTCCACCTCCAGTTGATGGATTCGTCTGGAAACGTAAAGATTCGTATTGATACCTGAAGGCATACCGGACCGCGACAGGACACCCCACCCCGAGATCCCCGACCTCGATTGACATCACCGCCGGGATGGGCCACAATCGGCCACCTGATGGAAGGCGACCTGCAACAGATCCGCGAGCGCTTGCGCGAGCTGGGCTACCTGCGCAATCCGGCCGAGCGCTTCGTCGTCGGTGGCGCCGCTGACGACGCCCCGGGACCGCGACGGCTCTGGGGCGCTTCGCTGCGCTCCTGGCTGGTGACCGGCGGCCTCTGGGCGGCCTGGCTGACCCTGGCCCTGGTCGAGGCCCATGAGGTCTATCTCGCCACCTTTTTCGAGGGTTTCCTGCTGGCGGTTTATTGCTTTCTGCCCCTGATGTTGTTGAGTGCCGCCCCCCAGGCGCTGCTGACCCTGGCCGCCCAGCTCCTCGCCCGGCGCCCCCTGCCCGAGGCGCGCGCCCGAGGTTTGCGGACGGGATTGAGTTGGCTCTCGGCGCTGGTCTTCGGCGGCTCGGCGGCGGCGTTTTGGCTGACGGGCAGGCTTTTCGGTGACGCTGCGGCGCCGCTCTGGCTCAGCGCCGTCTATCTGGCGGGTTGCGTGGTCCTGGGCCTGACGGCCCACCGCCTGACGAGCCTGGTGGTCGGATACTATCTGGGCGGCGGCTGGACGGCCCGGCGCCGCCTGCGGACCCTCCTCGTCGCCGGTGGCCTGGTCTCGGCGGCGGTGCTGGCTATGTTGCTGCTGGACCTGGATGATGAACGCCCGACGGAACCGCCGCGACTGGAGCCCGGCCCCCCCGTGGTCTGCCTGGCCCTGGACTACCTGGACCCCGCCGAGGTCGGCACCGGAACACCCGAGCTCCTTGCCCAGCGGGAGCTTTCCCGCGTCTTCGGGTTGACTTTTCCGCAGGCCGCTTCTCCGGCGCAGAGCTGGGCCACCCTGGCCAGCGGCCGCCTCCCCGAGGATCACGGTATCAGCGAGCTCTCCTCCCTGCGCCTGGCCGGGATACGCTCGCCCCTGCAACCCCGCGGGGCGGCCCTGGGCACCGGGGCCTATCTGACGGCGGTCTGGAGACTCCTGGGCCTGGCCGAGCCCCTGCCGGTGACCAGCCGGGACTGGCGCGAGCCGCCGCTCTGGGAGCTGATCTGCTCCACCGGGGAGGAGTACGGAGCGGCGGTGTTCAACTGGTGGGCCACCTACCCGGCTCTGGGTCGGCGTGGTCTGCACATGTACACCGACGTGGCCCAGGCAGCGGTCAGCCGAGGCGAGGAACCTCCGCCCAACGCCCTCTTCCCCCCGCAAGACGAACCGACCGACCCCCTGCCCCTGCGCCTGCTGCTGCAACTGTTCAACGGCCGCGAGCGCGCCCGGCGGATGGGCGCGGTCATCCCACCCGTCGAATCCCTCGAACGCGGCTTCGCCGAGGCGCGGGCCGCCTGGCGACAGATGCTGGCCGCCTCGGGAACCGCGACCGCCCCCGTGGTCGTAGTTATTCTGAAGCCCGAATCCGGCGTCCAGGGTGAAATCTGGGTCCAGGCCACCGGTCTCGAACCCGGTCGGAATGGCGAACTGCGCCTGGTCGACGCCGCCGCCCTGCTATTCCGGCTCTGCGGTCTGCCCCTCTCCCGGGAGCTGCCCGGCACACCACCGGAACTAGGCTTGACGGAGTCGCGTTACGTCGAGGATTACGGCCCCCGCCGCCTGCCGGCACCCACACCGGGTTCGCTAGACGCCGCCTGGGAAAGCCTGCGCAGCCTGGGTTACATCCAGTAGAGACGCTTAACCGCCAGACATGACTGTACCAGCCCTGGGAGCGGCTCGGCGTATCCAACGACGTGTCCATGAGCGTATCAATCGGTGTATCCATTGACTAGGTCATCGCTTTATTGTAACGTCTTCACAAATGGAAAAACCTTCACACTAATGGGTTTTGCTGCGGAGCATCCCGCTTGGACGAACCCATTGACCACCATCTGCGAAACAGAACCGGGTAAGAAGTTCGGGCGGCCCTAGTTCCAACGGCCATAGAACAAACGACCCACGGTTTAAAACCTCGGCCCACGCGCAGCCTACAGACCGGCTGCCGGTAGCGAAGCTTGGCCTCATCGAATGGAAAGCCGCGGTGACCAACACCGCATCTCGCTGCGCTTCAAGAGATCGCTTTCCATCGAGCGCCTTACCGTATGCTTTTCACTTTCACCCGACGCGCTCCCCGATCCGCCTGGGGAGCCCTCGGGC
>WJMB01000314.1 GCA_014728185.1 Candidatus Coatesiibacteriota bacterium | reverse complement strand
GTCGAGGATCCGGTCCAGTCGCAGGTGCCAGGGGGCGCTCCACCAGTTCAGGCCGGCCTTCTCGAGCTCGCCCAGGTCCACCGAGAGGTAGATCAAAAAGGCGCTGCCGATGATCTCCCCGCGATCCACCAGGCCGAAGAAACGTGAGTCCCGGGAGAACAAGCGGTTGTCACCCAGAACAAGGTAGCGTTCCGGCGGGACCCGATGGAGTTCCTCGCCGTAGAGCTCGTGGCCCCGGGTATGCCCCCAGGCGCCCGGAGCGATGTAAGCCCGCTCGTCGATCCGCTCGCCCTCCACCCAGAGGTGGCCGTCTTGGAACCGGAAGCTCTCGCCGGGGACGGCGGCGACGCGCTTGACGTAGTCGTTGCCGTCGCGGTGGAAAACGATCACATCGCCGCGCTCCGGCTCGCCGGCGAGGAAGCTGAGCCGGTTGATGATGATGAAGTCGCCGCGCAGCAAGGTGGGATGCATCGAGGCCGTGGGCACCCAACTGGCCTGGAAGACGAAGGCCCGCAGCAGTAGCGCTACGGCGACGGCGATCAGCAGGGCCGCCGGGTAGTGCCACCAGCGGACGCGCCGACCGCCGTCCGGAACCGCTTCAGGCTGCGGCTCTACTCGATCATGTCCATCAAGCGGTCCCACCGGATATTGGCCAGGTAGTAGGGGATGTCTTTCAAGCTCAACATCATCTGGTTTGAGACCTTGCGGCCCTCGAAGCTCATGTAGATCACGAAGGCCTTGCCCTTGATGTCGTCCTCGTCCAGGTAACCCCAGAAGCGGCTGTCGGCCGAGTGTTCGCGGTTGTCGCCGAGCATCACCAGCTTGTCCTCGGGCACCTCGTACCAGAAGCCCTCCTCGAACTTGTCGCCGCCGTAGACCGGATAGGTGTAGGTGTGGCCATAGACCCCGGGACCCAGGTAGCCCGACTCGTCGTAAGGATCGAGGACATCTTTATGATCGCCGTCATCGTCCTTCCAGACGTAGCCGTCCTCGAGCTTGATCCACTCACCCCCGACGGCTACGCAGCGCTTGATCAGGTCCGTCGAGACCTCGTTGCCGAAGATATCGTATTGCGTTTGACGGAAGACGATGATGTCTCCGGGAACCGGATCGCGGAACAGGTAGACCAAACGGTTGACCAGCATGAAGTCGCCCTCCAAGAGGGTCGGCTTCATCGAGCCCGTGGGTACCCAGGAGGCCTGGATAGCCACCTCGCGCAGGATC
The DNA here is from genome assembly GCA_014728185.1 of Candidatus Coatesiibacteriota bacterium. Taxonomy (GTDB): domain Bacteria; phylum RBG-13-66-14; class RBG-13-66-14; order RBG-13-66-14; family RBG-13-66-14; genus WJMB01. Next base: position 6,732 of record WJMB01000314.1, on the reverse strand, counting down.
AGCGCCACCACCAAGGCGATGGCCAAACCCTCGACGAACTTGAGCCACTTCGGGATGCGCCGGGTGTGGGCCTTGTAGGCGCGAAAGGGCCAGAGCAGCTTGTCCCAGAGCGTGGCGCTGGGGATCTTCTCGCCGTTGTCGGTGCGGGCCATGGGTCTCCTCGGACGGACGTGTTGGCGGAACGCGTGCGGTTTGCCGGGGCGTGTCTCTTGGGTTAACGGTCAATCAGGCGGTGGGGTTCCGGTCTCGTTACCCGCCGGCGACCCCCGCCGATGGGTCCTCGGCCCGTTGCAACATCCGGAGCGTCCGGCACGGAGGCGTTGGCACGTTTCTTGCAGCAGGGCGGGGCGCCGTTCGGGGCGGAACCGCGGCGCCTTCCGCAAGAAACGTGCCAACGCCGGGCCGTGGAAGAGGCGTCGCCCAACGCTTCGGCGGAGGTCGCCGGCGGTCGGGGTGATCCTCGCGGTTCGTTGCGGGTCGGTCAGCCCTGACGGCACAGGCTTGGGCTCCCGCGACCGGCTCCGTCGTTGTGGCAGAGGTGTGCCAGATTATACCACAGGAGCGGCGGGGTTATAACTCCCGACGCTGTGTTGGGGGATGTGTTGAAGACCTTTGGGAATGCGTCGGGCGGCGTGGGCTATTTCTTTTGACACTCCAACCCCTCCTTGCTATACTCGCACGGGTCAACAATCCACCCTTCCTCAGCCCTCCATCGAGCAGACGCCTGAATGCAATGCGACGCCGAACTCTGGCGGGGTCCTCCGGTAGGGGCGTCGGGGTGAAGGAGCCTGGAGCCGGAGCGGTCCGCTTTGAGACAAAGGCATAAGCCGTCCTGATCGGAACGACCCTGCCGAGGCAACGTCGCTGTATCCGTCAGGTGCTCCTTCGGAAACTGAACGGATTGGAAGAGCCCAGCTTCGCTTCACATGCGAAAAGAGTTTGAGAACCGGAATGGAAGACCGCTACGGTACGCAAGCCCCCGGCGGACACTGCCCCGTTCATCCCGACCGTCCCGCCGTGGGCGTCTGTATGACCTGCGGTCGCCTGATCTGCCGGGACTGCCGCAGGCGCTTGGCCGGTAAGAACATCTGCCCGCGTTGCCTGGCCGCCGACGAGACCTCGTCCAAGCGGCGCCGGCGCATCGCCGGAATCATCGCCCTGGTCCTCACCGGTCTGGCCGTCGGCCTGTGGTTCAGCCGCCCCGCCGAGCTGCCTCCCAACGCCGAGCGCCTGGCAGAGGTGGCCGACGCCGTCAAGACCTACCGCTCCGATGCGCTCCATTGGCCCGGCGAAGAAGACCCAGCGGACGCTGAAAAGCCTGACTCAGCGAGTGACGGCGGAGACGATACGGGCGATCAAACGGCAATTGGCGGTGAAGACGGGGATGACGGCAGCCAGGACCAGGGTGCCGACGAATCCGGTGTCGTCGCCGATCCCTTCAATCCTGTTCATTCGTCGATCGCGCTGCGTGTCCTGCTCGTTCAGCCCGCTGACACCCGCAGTTGGTTCGGACCCTACCTGGACGATGAGCTCGTGGTAGAGGGGCTGCCCACCGACGTCCACGACAACCCTATCGGCTATTACCGCGACGAGCGCGGCGTGATGATCGCCAGCGCCGGACCCGACGGGCTTTACCAGACCGCTCTCGCCTCCATCCAACCCGACGAAGAGCCCGACGGCGACGATCTGCTGGCCTGGGTGCGCATCGATTAGTCGACCGAACCGCGCCCCTTGCCTCGACTCCACGATACGTAGTAATCTAGTGCCTTCAACCGGTCGTCAAGAACCGGATTAAACCGGATACGCTCCGCCTTCGGCCACGGCCGACGGACGGAGGCCCAACCGACTCGGCTTCAAACCCAATCTTGCCGGCAAGTCCGCAGCAAAACCAGGGGGACGCGCATGGAATTCGTCTGCTCACGAGGGACCCTCTTCGACACCCTCTCCCAGGTAACCGGCGTGGTCAAGAAGAACCCTCCGCTGCCCGTGCTCTCCAACGTCCTGGTCCAGGCCGACGCCGATGGCAACCGGCTCAACCTGACAGCCACCGACCTCGAGGTCGGCGTGAGCTGCCGCCTCTCCGCCGAGGTGGCCGCTGGGGGCGAGGTAACCCTGCCCGCCCGCAAGCTCACCGACATCCTGCGCGAACTGCCCGAAGCCGCCGTCAGTGTCACCGTCGAGGGGACGGCCTGCGCGCTGACCTGCGAGAACGCCAAGTTCAATCTCACCGGTATCGAAGCCGCCGAGTTCCCGCCGCGCCCCGAGGTCGCTCCGGAAACCACCCTGCCGCTGCCCGCCGATACCCTGCGCGAGATGATCCGCCAGACCATCTTCGCCGTCAGCTACGACGAGACGCGCTACTTCCTCAACGGCATCTATATCTCGGCCCAGGGCAAGGAGCTGGTCTTCGTGGCCACCGACGGCCGCCGCCTGGCCAAGAGCACCCGCACCCTCGAAGAGGGCGACTACGACTTCTCCGGCATCATCCCCACCAAGGCCGTCAGCGAGATCGACAAGCTGGCCTCCAAGGTCGAAGAGGTCACCTTCTCCCTGGCCCGGGGCCACCTGGTGGCCGATTTCGCCGACACCGTGCTGACCGCCACGCTGATCGAGGGCGATTACCCGGACTATCAGAAGCTGATCCCCCAAGAGTTCCCGGGCAGCGCCACGGTCAACCGCGGCCTCTTCGCCGACGCCACCCGGCGTATCGCCCTGATGGCCGACGAGACATCCCACCGCGTCGCCTACGAGTTCGACGGCGAATCTGTGCGCATCTCCGGCAAGAGCGAGCAGGGCGAGGCCAGCGAGACCCTGGCCGTCAACTACTCGGGCGACGACCTGCGCATCGGCTTCAACGCCCGCTACATCAACGACGCACTCAAGGCCACCGACGCCCCCGAGGTCGAGTTCCTGCTGCTGGAGAACCTGCGCCCCGGGCTGATCAAGCCCGTCGACGGCGACGACTACCTCTGCCTGATCATGCCCATGCGCCTCGACGATTACTAGACCGACTGCCCGCCCGAAGTACACAGCGGGTCGGGGCTGTACACCACGATAAAATCTGGTACAATGGACCGCTCAAGGCTGGGCGCCGATGAATCAAGCCCGGCACTCGCTCTTATCGTTACTTCCTCTCGCCATTTGATTTGACACGACCGGCCGGCCCGCCCCTATTGATCGCACGACCGGCGTAGACCCCCGGTCCACAAACCACACCCTTCGACGACCCCCGCTCCGGGAGTCCGACCGCGCGTTTACCAGGAGGCTCCATGAACGTCCTCGGTGCCACCAAGCTCTGGCAGGTTATCGTCATGTTCGTCCTCATCGCCGGGCTGGCGGTGTTCAACTACATGTGGATATCCGAGACCGCTGATCCCGTCCAGGTGCCCCTGGGCCAGAGCAATCCCTTCGCCCAGATGATGTTCGACCGTCTCTACGTCGATCACTACGGCGAGGAGACCGTCGCCGACGCCGTCAGCGCAGAGCGGGAACGTCTCGAGGTCGAGTACGAGACCGAGCTGGCCGCCTACGAAGAGGCTCTGGCCGCCGAGGAGAAACCCGCCGACGACGAAGAGGCCCCCGAGCCGCCGGAGAAGCCGAGCATCTCCCGTGAGTTCATCAGCGGGCTGGCCGCCGGGCTGGGCACCGGCGAGCCCTCCGCCACCATCGAGCTCAACGTCGTCGAGGGCGTAGTTTTCTGCGCCGCCGTCGATATCCTCATCCTTTACGCCTTCTACCTATTCGTGCTGCGCAAGGGTAAAAGCGCCGAGTCCGAGGCTCCGGACCACGAGAGCGGCGACTAGCCGCCGGCGCAGTTCTCCATCAATCCAACTCGGGTCCCGATTACCTCCATCGGGACCCTTGTTCGTAAGCCCACGGCCAGGCCGGACCTTTGCCACGAGCAGCCACCCCGTACCGGCCGCCCGGCTTTGGCACATTTCTTGCGGTCTCGAGGCCGCGGTTGTCCATCAGGCCGCCCCGCTCTGCTGCAAGAAATGTGCCAAAGCCGGGCGGCGGCGGCAATCCAGCCGAATCGATTCGCGCGGCAAAGGTCCGGCCGGGCGCCGCTAATAGCTCGTCCCGTCGCTGCGGAAAACCTTGAAAAATTTCCTGCTCAGAATCGTCTACCTCCTGCTGCTGGCGGGCCTCGTCCTGCCGGTCGCCGCCGGTTTCACCGCCGAACTGGCCGACCTGTTAGGCGTCGATTACGCGACTTCGCCCAACCGTCGCCCGACCGACACGCTGAGCCTGACCGTCGCCGACGCCGCCGCCGCCGAGGTCCTCGCCCAGAATGCGGCGGCCCTGGCCCGAGGCCGCGGCCTCGCCGTCCTCGACCACCACGTCGACGAGACCGCCGCCCGTCGTCGCCTGGTGATGGAATTCGGTCCGGAGGGCGGTCGGACTTCGACAACGCTGAGCCTGATCTGGTCCCCGCCGCGATGGAGCGGACCCCGGCTGGCGATCATCATCGACGACTGCGGCGCCCGGGACCCCCGTTCATCGATCCTGCTCGACCTCCCCGTCACCCCTTCCGTGCTGCCCTTCCGCGAGTACTCGTCCGCCTTCGCCGCCACCGCCCGGGCGGCCGACCGCCGGGTGCTGCTCCACCTGCCCTGCGAGCCTCTGGGCTCGGAGAATCCCGGTCCCGGCGCCCTACGCCTCAGTCACACCGATGATGAACTGCGCCGGCGCATCGCCGAAGCCCTGGCCGACGTCGGCCCCGTCGACGGCGTCAACAACCACATGGGCAGCCGCTTGACCGCCGACCGCCGGGCGATGGCCGTCGTGCTGACCGATCTGGCCGGGCGCGGCCTCTACTTCATCGACTCCTACACCCACCACGGTTCCGTTGTCGGCGAGGTCGCCGCCGAGTTGGGCTTGTCCGTCGCCCGGCGCGACATCTTCCTCGACAACTCGACCAGCCCGGCGCGCATCGAAGCCCAACTGCGCCGCGCCCTCGAGCTGGCCGTCGAGCGCGACGGACCCGTCATCGCCATCGGCCACGACCGCGACGGCACCCTTGACGCCATCGCCCGTCTGCTGCCCCTGGCCGCCGAGCTCGGCGTCGCCCTGGTCCCTCCCGAGGCCTGCCTGACCCCTTGACCCCGCCGCCGCCGCACCGTACACTTATACTCTGCCTCTTAACCCCGCTCCACCCGACGAGGGGAGCCCGCCGTGAAACGCCTCCTACCGCTAGTCGTGTTTCTACTGGCGACGGTCATCGCCGCCGGGCGCACCCTCGACGCCGACCGCATCTACACCGTGCGTTCCGGCGACACCCTCTGGGACCTCTCCGAGGACTTCCTGGGCAGCCCCTGGCTCTGGCCACTGATCTGGCAGGCCAACCCCGACCTCGTCGAGCACCCCCACTGGATCTACCCCGGCGAGGAGCTCTACATCCCGCCCAACGTCCCGCCGGACATGCCCGACCAGATCCGCGTGCGCATCCGCGACGAGGAGCCGCTGATCACCCTCTCCAAGGAGGACCTGATCGCCCTCTGGCGCCGCCTGCTCGAGTACGGCGGCGAGGTTGTTCCCGATATCGACGAGCTGCCCGAGCTGGCCCACATCGTCGCCTCCGTCGGCGAGGAGCGCACCATGTTCGCCCTCTACGACGAGGTATACGTCTCCGGCGGCGACCGCGACGGCTTCTACCCCGGCGCCCAGTTCCTGGTCTACCGCGACCGCGGCCGCGTCGTCATCCCCGGCACCCGCATCGACGTCGGCAACCTGATCCAGAACGTCGGCATCCTCGAAATCGACGAGGTCCACGACGACGTCAGCCGGGCCACCATCATCGCCAGCTTCGAGGCCCTGCAGAAGGGCGACGGCCTGCGCTTCCGCGAGGACGTCGAGGACGAGTTCCTGAACTTCCGCTCCTACGTCGAGCCCCGCGAGTGGACCTCCGAGGACGAGCTCTACGACCTGCGCGGCTACGTCTGCCGCGAGCGCGACGGGCGTTTCTACGCCGCCGAGGGCAATATCGTCTACATCAACTGGGGCTCCGAGATGGAACTGGTGCCGGGCAGCCGCCTGGTCGTCTGGCGCGAGGGACGCGAGGTCGAAGACCCCGCCGACCTGGGCACCGTCACGCTGCCCGACGAGCAGATCGCCACCCTGGGCGTGCTGAAGACCACCGAGAGCACCGCGACGTGCCTGGTGCTGGGCTCGGTGAGCCGGATCGAGATCGGCGACTATGTGGATTACGTGAGGAGGTAGGGGGATGGCTATACCTACATATGAAGAACTGATGAGACCAATTTTGGAACAATGTTCCGATGGAAAAACATACTCTCTTAAAGATACTGTTAATAATATGGCTATGTATTTTAGTCTTACTGATGAAGAGATTGATTCTACATTGCCAAGCGGACAGCAAACATATCTACATAATAGAGTTAGTTGGGCTATATCCTATTTATTTAAAGCAAAACTACTCGTTCGACCTAAACGAGCGCACATTAAGATAACAGATAGAGGTATTTCTGAGCTAGAAAATAATAGCGGGCAGCTATCAAAAGAAAAGTTACAGAAGTATGACGAATTTGTATCTTTTCTAAATAAAGAAAAACCAAAAACAAAGACACCACTTGAATCAATTGTACAACGAGATGAAGAATCAACACCTGATGAACAGATAGAGATTAGCTATCAGGAACTCCACGAATCCCTTGTCGGCGAAATCCAGGATGCCGTAGCCAGCACTGATCCCGCCAATTTCGAGCAACTGGT
>WJMB01000313.1 GCA_014728185.1 Candidatus Coatesiibacteriota bacterium | reverse complement strand
GGAATGGCCCATGGGTGCCGCGACTAGGCCGCCCCGCCCTGCTGCAAGAAATGTGCCGACACCTCCCCGCATGATCGTCGAAGGGGTCGGGGCGGGGGGAGACAAGGCAAAGGTCTCCGCCGGTAGCCCGAGGGTCCGCGTCATATCCACGGTTATTATAGAGGATGGCGGCGGCTGCGACAATGCCGGGGTGGGACGGAGCGTCAGATGAGGGCGGCCAGCAGGTAGCCCAGGGCCAGGGCCAGGTTGCCGAAGAGCTGGAGCTGGACGGTGGCGGCCTCGGCGGGAATCAGGCCCAGGGGCTCGTCGTAGTGCTTCCAGGCGTGGCGCAGGGCGCGCAGGGCCAGGGGCAGGGTGGAAAAGATCAGCAGTGTCCAGTAGGGCAGCAGGCCCAGCAGGGGCAGCAGCAGGCTGACCAGATAGGCGGCGGACAGAAGGAAGGCGAAGACCCAGCGCGAGCGTCGGCGCCCCAGACGGACAACCAGTGTGCGTTTGCCGACGGCGGCGTCGGCCTCGAGGTCGGGGAACTGGTTGATCCAGATCACGGCGACGATCAGCAGGGCCGGAGCAATCCCGGCGTAGAGCGCCGCGGGGTGGTAGGCTCCGATTTGGACGTAGGACGCGCCGATGATCGGCAGCAGGCCGAAGTCCAGAGCGATGATGATTTCGCCCAGCCCACGGTAGCCCAGGCGCAGCGGCGGGCCGGTGTAGGTCGCGGCGGAGAGGACGCCGAAGAGCCCCAGGTAGAGGATCAGGTTCCCCGGAGTGAGCAGCCAGATGAGCAGGCCCAGGCCGACGGCGATGAGAAAGCTGACCAGGGAGATCAGCCCGACGGTGCGTCGCTTGACCTCGCCGTTCTGGATGACCCGGGAGCCGCCGTTGAAGGGTGTCAGGTGCTGGTTGAGGTCGTCGTTGCCCGTGGCGGCGTCGAAGTAGTCGTTGGCGGTGTTGGCCCCGGCGTGGACGCAGAGCATGGCGGCCAGGGTCAGGCCGAGCAGCCCCCAGTCCAGACTCCCGTCCAGCCAGAGTCCGGCCAGATTTCCGAGGAGGACCGAGGAGAGGCTGGCGCTGAAGAAGGGTGCCCGCAGCGTGCGAATGAAGAGCTTCAGCTTCATGGGAATTCCCGGATGCCGAGGTCGTCGCTTGCCGTCCGGCAGTCTAGCACCGCCACCGGGTTCCGTCAAGTTGCGCCGGCCTTTACTCTTCGGGGGGCTGGAGCCTATAATCCCGCCATGGATTCCACCCTGCCACAGCGACCCGGCGAGCTCCTCGGGCGCCTGCGCGGCCTGCCCGTGCTGGTGGTGGGCGACCTCTGCCTGGACGAGTACCGCCACGGTCCGGTGCGGGCCATCGCCCAGGAGGCCCCGGTGGCCTGCCTGGACGAGGCCGAGCGTGTCCGCGTTCCCGGCCAGGCGGCCAACGTGGCGGCCAATCTGGCGGCCCTGGGCGCCCGGGTGAACGTCGTCGCCTTGCTGGGCGCCGATGAGGCCGGCGGGCGGTTGCGCGGTCTGCTCGAAGCCGTCGGTGTCAACCTGGACGGCGTGCAGGAAAGCTCCCGGCCGACCACGGAGAAACTCAAGCTGGTGGCCACCGAACCCGACGGCCAGCACGTCTACCATTGCTACCGCGAGTCCCGCGAGCCGCTGGAGCTCGCCGAGGAGGCCCGGCTGCTGCGGAGCATCGAGGGCCTGCTCCGGGAATGCGCCGCCGTAGTGATCAGCGACTACGGCAACGGCGTGGTCGGTGATGTGCTCCTCGAGTTGATCCGCTCATCCAAAAAACCGTGGGTGGCCGACACGCGCAACGACCTGGGCGGCTTCCACGGCGCGGGCTGCCTGAAACCCAACCGGCGCGAGGTCGAGCTGTGGTGGCGCGACCGGGGCGGCGGCGAGGTCGATTTCGCCGAGAAAGCGGAAAGCTGCCGCCGGGAGCTCGGCCTGGGCTGGCTCTGCGTCAGCCGCGGCTCTCGGGGCCTCGAACTCTACCACGCCGGAGGCCGGGTGCGCCTGCCCGCCCTCTGTCCGCCCCACCTGGTCAGCGACTTCACCGGCGCCGGTGACACCGTCAGCGCCGCCCTGGGCCTGGCCCTGGCCGGGGGTTGCCGACCCGAAGAGGCCGCACGCCTGGCCTCCCTGGCCGCCGCCGACGTCGTCGCCCGACCCGGCACCAGCACACCCTGGCCCGAGGACGACGCATGAACGAGCGGATTCTGGTGCTGGACTACGGCTCTAACTCCCTGCGCTGGCTGCTGGCCGACCACCTGCCCGGCGCGCCCCTCTCCCCCCTCGAGGTCGGCGGCGAGAGCCTGCGCCTGGGCCGGGCGGTCCCCGGACCCTCGGGACGCCCCGCCCTGGACCCCGCCGCCGTCGAGCGTGCCCTGGCGGCCACCCGCCGGGCCCTGGATCACGGTATCGAGCAGGGCGCAAGCAAAACAAAAGTCCTGGCCACGCACTTCGCGCGCAATCTCGAGGGCGTCGAGGACTTCGCCCGGCGTCTCGCCGACGACTTCGGCCTGTGCCTTCACGTGCTCACCGGCGAGCAGGAGGCCTACCTGACGCGGCGCGGGGTCGAGGAGGGTCTCGCCGGGCTGGGCCTCGAGGGCCGCGGCGCCATCTGCGTCGATATCGGCGGCGGCTCCACCGAGCTCTCCTGGTGGGAGGGCCGACGCCTGGCCGTGCGTTCCCTCGAGCTGGGTGCCCTCGATCTCACCGACCGCTTCCTTCCCGACGAACCCCCGTGCGTCCAGCGGCTCCTCGAACTGCGCGCCGCCGTCCGCTCGGTGTTGAGCGAGGAATTGAACGACGAGACGGCCGAGGCCGGGTTCGCCGGAACCGTCGCAGCCTCCGGCGGCAGCGCAACCACCCTGGCGGCCCTCGATCTGGGCCTCGATGACTACCGGCCCCTGCTTGTCCAGGGCCATCGCCTCTCCGCCCGGCGCCTGGACGCGCTGATCGACGAGCTGGCAGCCCTGCCCCTCGAGCGGCGCCGCGAACGGCTGCACCCGGACCCCCCGCGCGCCGAGATCATCATCGCCGGCGCCGTGGCGCTCCACGAGCTGCTGGGTGTGGTCGGAGCGGAGGAGCTGGTGGTCAGCGACTACGACCTCAAGCACGGCGCGGCGGTCACGGAGCTGGAAGAGTTGGGGTGATGGCGATGGCGAGCGGCTAGCTCTGTCTTTGTGATGGCACACTGATGGAGAACAGGTCGGGTCACTTGACCCGACCTGTTAACTCCTCGACCGTGTGAGGAACCTGGTTTCGGGGAGTTACTGCTGCTTGCGCTTCAAATTGCAGGGGTCGAATAATATCGTTTCTCGTACAGGTCCAACTCCTGGGGCATAGACTGTTTCCTCATTATCACCATTGGCAACAACAAAGCAGCCTTCGATTTCATCACCCCTGTACGTCCAAGTGTAGTTGTCATCAATAAGCTCGTAATCGCCCCAGAAATCACCAAACTCAGCGGACATATCCAGGATCAGCTCACGTTGATCCTTATCAACCTCATATACGTAAGGTCCTTCTTTCTCCAGCTTGGTGATGCTTTCTGCGCCGTGACTCCAGGTGCGCCTGATGTAATACACCCCTTCCTTCTCGTTGTACACTTCATCGGTGAAGGCGTGACTCTCGGAACCGAAAGAGATATGATAATAGGGCCATTCGTTTCCAACTTCCAGGGGGTAGAAATCAGGTCCGTCGTAATCGGGAATTGCATCCTCTGCGGTCTTTGGTGGTTCTTCGATCTCACCTTCAGCGACGTTGGTGGACTCTTCCCCTTGATCAACGTTATCTTCGCCGCAACCGATGAGGGTCGGCACGATCAAGATGAGCATAACCAGCAGCAACCTCTTCATCTCATCTTCAATAGCGTTTCTGGGTTAAGAGCCTCTGGCTGTCTTTTCGACACCAAGTATTTCGAGATGAACTGTCGCTTACTCTATCAGTGCCGACTGACAAGCCGGGTCCGAAACAACGAATCGAATTGACCTGTCGTGGGGTATCCTCCCACCGGGGGCTGCCAGGCCCCCGGTTTGTTGTTATAATCGACCCGCTCGCAGTCCGTCCCATTCCAGCCGATCCAGCATCCGCTAAAACGGGGGAGTCGTCGTGCAGCGAACCATGGCCGTGATCCTCGCCGGTGGCCGGGGCAACCGCCTGGGCGTGCTAACCGCCAAGCGGGCCAAGCCCGCGGTGCCCTTCGGCGGCAAGTACCGCATCATCGACTTCACCCTCTCGAACTGCGTCAACTCCCTGGTCTACAACGTCTGCGTGCTGACCCAGTACCGGCCGCACTCGCTGATGCACCACCTGGGCCGCGGCGCGCCTTGGGACCTCAACCGCTTCGACGGCGGTCTGACCCTGCTGCACCCCCACCCCGGCGGGCTGGTCGACGGTTGGTACCGGGGCACGGCCGACGCGGTGACGCAGAACCTGCCCTGGCTGCGCGACCAGAAACCGGAAAGGGCGCTGATCCTCTCCGGGGACCATGTGTACAAGATGGACTACGCCCGGATGATCGAGGAGCACAAGCGCTCCGGAGCCCGGGTGACGGTGGCGGCGATGGAGGTGCCCTGGGAGGACGCCTCGCGCTTCGGCGTGATCGAGGCCGACGACGACGGAACGATCACGCGCTTTTTGGAAAAAGTCCCCGATCCGCCCAGCAACCTGGCCAACATGGGCATTTACGTCTTCGACCTGCCGCTGCTCGACGAGCTGCTGGTCGAGGACGCCTCGAACGAGGCCTCGGCCCACGACTTCGGCAAGAACATCCTGCCCACCTGCGTGGAGCGCAAGGTGGGCATCCGGGTCCACCGCTTCCAGGAGGCCTACTGGCGCGACGTGGGGACGATCCAGAGCTACTGGCGGACCAACATGGACCTGATCAGCCCGGTGCCCGAGTTCGACCTCTACGATCCCAAGACCCGGGTGCACACCCGCTCGGCCGAAGCGCCGGCGGTCAAGCTGGGTCGGGGGGCCAAGGTCTCGGAGAGCCTGGTCTCCAACGGCTGCGTGGTCGACGGCGTGGTGCAGCGCAGCGTGCTCTCGCCCCACGTGGTGGTCAAGGCCGGAGCGGTGGTGCGCGACTCGATCATCTTCTCCGACAGCGTCGTCGGCGAGGGGGCGGTGGTCGACCGCTGCATCCTCGACAAGAACGTCACGGTGGGCGTGGAGACCCTGCTGGGCACCGGCGAGGACATGACGCCCAACGCTGAGTTCCCCGAGCTCTACACCAGCGGCCTGACGGTGGTGGGTCGCAACGCCCGCATCCCGCGCCAGGCCAGCATCGGACGCAACGTCTGCGTCTTCCCCGACGTCACCGACGCCAAGGCCTTCCACGACCGCGAGGTGGAGAGCGGCGCGACGATCCAGGGTTAGCGCATCGTTTACACCTCTCCGACCCTCTGCTAAACTCGGTCGGTCCACCGACAATCGGGAAGCGCCCAGTGAAGCGAGCCGTACCCACAGCGCTGTTGATCCTCGCCGCCGCTCTGCTGATCGGCTGCGGCGACGTGTACCCGGACTGGGAGCACCGCCCGGCGCCCAGCGGGGCCGAGCTGCGCTGTCTGGCGCAGTCCCCCGCCGACGCCGACCTGCTCTACCTGGGCACCCTGGGCGACGGGCTCTACCGCTCCGAGGACGGCGGCGAACAGTGGACCAGGGTGCCCGGCGGCGATGAGCTGGCGATCCATCGGCTGCTCTTCCACGACGGCGCGCTCTACGCGGCGACGGACCGGGGGCTGTGGCTTTGCGCCGACGGTGAGGCCGGGCTGGTTCACGTCGGCTTCGAGCAACCCCTGTGGTCGCTGGCTTACGACGAGACCAACGGCCTGCTGCTGCTGGGCGGCGTGGGGACGGTCCACGCCTTCGATCCCGCGACCGGCGTCTTCGAGGAGATTGTCATCACCGGCCTGCCCGCGGACACGGCGATAACGGCGTTGGCCGCCCGACCCGCGGCCCTTTACGCCGGCACCCTGGGCGCCGGGCTCTACCGCCTTGAGCGGGGCGTAACTCCGGCGACGGAGGAGGAAACCGAAGCGATCCCGCCGCGCTGGCGCGTGGTGAGCGGCTCCCTGGCCGATCCCTTCGAGGCCCGGCGGGTGACGCTGCTGGAAGAGCACGACGGCGCGCTCTACGTC
>WJMB01000312.1 GCA_014728185.1 Candidatus Coatesiibacteriota bacterium | reverse complement strand
GCCGAGGCGCCGCCGCCCTACCTGATCGACAGCAAGGACAACCTGGTTTATAATGCCACGGATCAGCAACTGGTCCTGATCGATCAGCAGGAGATGGTCTTCGTGCTGGCCGACTCCACGGTGATGATCCTGCCGGCCTCGCGCACCAGCGACATCCGCAAGGTGGCCGACCACTTCGACAACCCGCCAGCGCCCGACGAGGACCTGGACTAGCCCGGCCAGCTCTCCGGATGCTCGACGGACGACGCAGTTACCGCCGGATCCCGACCCTGTTCCTCGTATAGCCTCCGTTTTGGAGCAATAATAACCATTCGGATCCTATACCCTATTCGGAGCGAGTCGTGTGTATTATGCTGATAATACACCTGTAGCAGCAGATGCGCCTGTCGCTTGTCAACAGTTTCAAAACGGGGGCTGCAAGGGGCCTGCTGGTGGATGACCCCTGCTGCCAAACAGCTCGCAGTTAACGATCATTCGATTGCCGCTCAACTCATAACTGTTTCATTATCAAGCAATAAGGCTGTGCCTTTTAGTATCGGGAGGGGGCATTGTCGGACGCACCCGATCCGCGATTGCCTGCTCGGTGAACCTTTCAGTATCAGCTCTGATTTGGTCCGAATACGTTCCATGTTGGCAAACCATTACTAACCACGACTCCCGAGTCAGATCGTGCCTATTACCGCTAACAGCCGCCTTCGCGCCCTGTTGCGCCCGCTGTCCGCTGTTCTGCTGGTAGCGGCGCTGGCCTCCGGCTGCCGCGATGACAACGGCGGCGATCCGCCGGTGATCGTTCCGGCCCGCGAGGTGGAGCCTGCCGAAGAGACCCCCCTGGCTCCCGAGGTAACCGCCTACACCGACCGGGTCATCTCCGACTTTGAGGAGATGGACGGCTGGGCCTTCACCACCTATCCCGAGACCGTCGACGGTTACCTGACCCAGAGCTTCGGCGATGAGCCGGTCCACGAGGGGCAGTTCTCCGCAAAGCTGGTCTACGACTTCGCCGGCGCCCGGGACGAGACCGCCGCCGCCTACGCCGCCACGGCGTCTCTGCTGCCCCTGAGCTGGGACGAGCTCAGCATCTGGGTCTACGGCGACGGCTCCGGCCACTGGCTGCGCGCCGAGTTCGTCGACTCCGCCGGGGTCAAATTCGTCGGTGATCTGGCCCGGGGCATCGACTGGCGGGGTTCCTGGAAGGAGTGCCGCCTGACCCAGGACTCCCTGGTGGCCCTGCGTGAAGACGGCCAGCGCCGCCATCCACCCCTGGCGCTGACCCGCATCTATCTCGTCGTCCTCCCCGACGGCGCCCACGACGCCGGAGAGGTTTACCTCGACACCATGACCCTCCAATAGGACCATGCGAAACCACACTCTGATTCTTATCGCCGCCGGTCTTTTACTCACCGCCGGCGCGGCCTCGGCCATCGATCTCTTCCGCGTCCTCAACGCCGAGGACTTCCTCGAGGAAGGCCTGGCCTATTTCGAGGCCGGGGAGTACGAGGAGGCTGAGCTGAAGTTCAAGGAGGCCGCCCTCGAGTACCCGCAGGGCGCCGAGAGCTTCTACTGGCTGGGTCGTGTCTTCCAGGTGTACGGCGAGTTCGACAAGGCCAAGAACTACTACGACCACGCGATCAAGCTCGACTCGGCCTACGTCGAGGCTCTCGATCAAGCCGCCCGGCTGATGATGGACCTGCGGCGCTTCGAGGAGTCGCTGACCTACCTGCGCCGCCTGGCCGACATCAACCCCAATGAGCCCGAGACCTACAGCAACCTGGGCTACGCCTACCTGGGGCTGGGGGATTACGCCAAGGCCGAGGGCCACTTCGAAACCGCCATCGATTTGGGCGGTGATCAGGCCAAATACTACGACGGTCTGGGGCTGGCCTTCGACGGACAGGGGCGGCTGCCCGAGGCCGAACAGGCCTTCATCAGCGCCCTCGAACTCGATGACGAGCGCGGCGACAGTCACCTGCACCTGGCCCTGCTCTACACCCGCCAGGGGCTGGGGCGCCAGGCCCTGGACTCCTTTGGGAGCGCTCTCGAGTACCTGGAGGACCCCGGCAAGCGTGTCTTCGCCCTCTTCCAGTCCGGGGTGATCCACGAGCAGTTGGGCGAGATCGAGCAGGCCGTCTCGGCCTACAACGCCGCCCTCGAGCTGGCCCCCGAGAGCGAAAGCGCCCCGGCCATCCAGGAGCGCATCGACAAGCTCGGCTCGATCTGAACCGCCGGCAGCGGGGGGAGCCGACGATGAATGGTGAAGCCAACTCCGCGATGAACGAGAGCGGCGTCTACGCCGCCGTCGCCCATTTCAGCGGTGTTCCGCCCTTCGAGGACCGCCCCGCCGTCGCCGCCGCCCTCGACCTCACCCCGGGAGCTTTACTCGAACTCGACGCCCGAGGTGACGACTTCACCGGGCTGCTGCTCGCCTTCCTGGCCGAATGCCCGGCCTCCAGCTACACCGGCTTGAGTTCGCCTGACCAGCAGACCCCCGAGCCGTCCCTTGACCCGCCTCGCGCACCCCTCGAGGTCCGTCTGCTCAGCGGCGACCCCGCCGACATCTCCCTGGATTCCGCCGCCTTCGATCGCGTCGTCGGTCGCCGCCTGCTGACCAACCGCGACGACCCCGCCGCCGTGACCGCCGAGGCCCTGCGCCTGCTGCGGCCCGGCGGTGTCTTCGCCTGTCTCGAACCTCTGGGCCTGACCGCACGCTGGGGTTTGCCCACGCCGGAGGGAGAGCTGGCCGAACTCTGGGGACGCATCGCCCGCGTCCGGGAACAGATGGACGACGGCGGGGCGTCATATGATGGTGAACCAGAACTCGCCGCGACAGGCCTGCCCACCCTCTTCGCCGATGCCGGATTCGTCGACGTCCAGGCCAAGGCCCTGGCCTTCACCCTGCGCCCGGCCGCGATGGCCCCCGAGGCCGCCGCCGAGCACTGCACCGCCCTCTCCCACGCCCGTCGCGAGGAGCTCAAGGAGCGCAGCGGTGAGTTGGTCGGCCGTAACGGCCTGGCCTGGAAGGACATCGCCCGCTGCATCGTGTTGCTCTCCGACTACTACCGCCGCCTCGAGGCCGAACTGCGCGCCGGGCGCGCTGATCCCGTCGAGGTCACTGTCGAGCTGGCCGTCCGCGGGGTCAAGCCTTAGAGCTGAGCCCTGCGGCAGCTTACAATACCAAGGTATCCCGCACGATCACGGAGCAGCCAGCTCCAACTCGAAACACCAACCCTCCTTGATATAGCGAATGATACGAGACTATACCGAATGGGATCGTCCACTCTGTTCGGACCGGGTTGCGATTGAAATCTGCTGATAAAAAATGTGTTGCGGCAGATGGGCTTGTCACTTACCAGCACTCAAAAAGTGGTGGCTGTAAGGGGCTGGCATGGTGGATAACCTGCCCTGCATAGAAGTCGACAACAAAAGACCATCCGATTACACCTCGACTTATAACTGTAGCATTATCATAGAGTAAGATCGCGTATACTAGTATCGGGATTAGAATCTGACACCCCCGAACAGCGAATGCCCGCTCGGTGAGCCTCCATTTATCAGCCCTGATTTGGTCCGATCACGTTCCATGATGACTAAACCTTTGCAAAGCCTACTCGTTATAAGTATATGTTAACAGGCTGCTTGGGATAGAAGCATCGTCATCGAGACTTATGGCCTCAGGCAGTTTTTGAGCTCCGAGGCGCCTAAACGGGCATCCTAAGAATGTGTAAATCCACCTACCCGACACATACAACTAGCTCGATCCACACACCTGTTATCCCGCTAACCGAAATTTCTAAAATGATATCCTGAAATGCTCTGATCCCTTGCCGCTAAGTGAACCAATAAAGAAAACGACGGGTACGGACCCGTCGTTTTCGTGCAAAGACAGACGAGACTACTCGTCGTCCTCCAGTTCCCCGATCAGCTCAAAGAGCTTCTTGGTTTTTTCGGCGATATCGGTCCCGCTTTGCTTGATCAGATCCAGAACCCGGTCGGACTGCTTGTCCTTTAGGGTAACGTTCGTAATGAACACGTCCCAGTTGTTGAAGTGGGAGAACCAGGCGTAAAGCGCCGTCTGCAGCCGAGCGAGGTTGAACATGCTGCGCTGTAGCCGGGTCTGCGGCTTCGATAGCTGACTCAGCAGGATCGTAAGCACTCCGGCGCCGCCGGCGGCCAGGTACTCCCAGGTGACCGCGCCGCTGAACAACTGGTACACCAGAACTCCGATCAACCCCAGGCCCACGCCGAAGGCCAGCCAGTTCATCCAGATGATCGAGCTGTAGCTGCACTTGATCTTACGGGTTACCTCGGGGATGGCCCGGCGCATCACGGCCAGTTGCTCGATGATCTGCTCCGCCTCCTTCTTGCGCTTCTCATAGAGGTCGAAGCCGCTGGGCTGGGTTCCTCTTTCCGTATTAGAAGCTTCATCCGGTGTTCCCCCGGTATCCCCGTTCGCTCCCTTATCCGGATCCATCTCGCCTCCCTTTCTAGTGTTAGGATAGCACTTTACTATTGCTAAATGCTGCCTATAATTCAACAGTCTATAGTCATCATTTGCACGTTTCAGCCAATTTATTTTCCCATTACCTGGAAGACCTTTGCAAAACCAGGTCCCGGGCAAACGAACCCCCCGGCCCGCCGGCGGGGAGGCTTTGGCACGTTTCTTGCAGCAGGGCGGGGCAGCCTCCCGCCGGGCCGCCGCCGGCCAGGGGCTCTTCGAAGCGCTTCGTCAGCGCGTGGGTGGAAATAACCAATGTAGTTAACTCCTTTTCATAATTGTATATATACTATATTAATCAATATTATATTATTTATATTATAAGATCTATATATCATAATTGTCATCATT
>WJMB01000311.1 GCA_014728185.1 Candidatus Coatesiibacteriota bacterium | reverse complement strand
CCGAGCGCGTCGGCCTGGCCTTCTGCATCGGCTCCTCCGAGGAAGCCGCCGTCATCGCCGGCTTCCTCGAGCGCCGCGGCTTCGCCGTCTCCTCGACCTGTTGCAAGCTGGGCGCCCTGCCCAAGGAGCGTCTCGAACACCCTCCCGTCCCCGGCTCCTCGGGCGACACCAGTTGCAACCCCCGGGGCCAGGCCGCCCGCCTCGAGGCCGAGGGCTGCGCAATCATAGGCTCCGTCGGCCTCTGCGTGGGCCACGACGCCCTGCTCGCCTCCGGCGCCGCCGTTCCCGTGGTCACCCTGATCGCCAAAGACCGCGTCACCGGGCACAACCCCGCCGCCGTCGTCTACAATCAGTACCTGCGCCGGAGGCTGGAGTAGCCCTCAGGATCGGATACCATCGCTCTCGTTGCAATCACCTGTCATTGGGTGACATGGGCTTGAACCAGAGTCATCAAAGCTGATAGCGCAAGCCGGGGTGTTGACAGCACCGAGCCGATCAACCTGTCAATCAGAATATGTGCAGCCACTAATCTGCTACTATGGTCTTGGACGACCTGCGCACCGGCCTGCCTGTTACTTACTGGGATCATCACAAGAAACTGAACCAATATTGGCAACTATGTGGAGCTGCTTCGAGGGAAGTATCCCTGAGATAGGCTCGACGCAGGGCGTCGACCCGCGAAGACGGCAAGTTGGCACAAGTGCTAAAAAGCTAGCAATAGACTTCTGTCGGCCTATCGTTCACTATCGGCTTCCACGATCTTGGACGGGACCAAGAGCCTCCGGTTTCTCGCAACACTAAGTACAAGGCGAGGTTGATTGTCACAAATCGACAGTATGATAAGGGCGGCACAGTATGCTGTAAAGTAATACTTAACAATCTATTAGCCATGTATACGTGTCCAAGTAGATGTATAATCACGATTGTTCACTTGATATCGAACGGCAGCAATGCGCTCCGTGCAGCTATGTGATCCCAACCAGTATCTATGCATCGCTGGATTGATGGGCTCTCGATCGGGGGAGCTCCGGGAGGACGTGAGTCACGAGTTGAACGACCCTACTCAGCCTGATTTGGTCGCAACAGCGCCCTTGCCGCCCGGACCGACCAACCGTTCCCGTGAAACCTTACAGTGTAACCTTTTGAGAATGCAGAGCTTCGCTATAACCCGTCAAAAAGGGTGTTGACAGTCTTTTCCGCCCTGTGTTAAATTGCGCGCGAACTGCCTGGGGGGCAGAGGAGGAATCTGCAGCGGTAGCGATACCGGCTGTCCCCCCAAAGGATAACCCTTTGGGTTTTTTTACCCTGCGGGGGCCGAATTCGGGGCCTGGCTTGAAACAGGGCCACTATCCAGAGCCAGGCTGGTATCGGGACCTGGGTAACAATCACCCTGCGGGGGCCGAATTCGGGGCCTGGCTTGAAACGGGCCACTATCCAGAGCCAGGCTGGTATCGGGACCTGGGTTGCAACGAGGATTTCCAGAGGCCGGAGGAAGCGCCGGGTGAATCAGACGGGGCGGCCGGCGGATATGAAAGCCGCGAATCGAAGCTGACAACCCTCCCCGGAATAACGGCGCGCTCAAACCGATCATCGCCAACAGGGCATCTCGCGGATCGCGCGACATCGGAGCGAAAGCTCGATACAGCGCGAAAACAAGGTGACAAACAACACGCCATGCTGAACAACTGCAGCTACAATCGGGTGGAAAAAACCTCGGGACCGCGGATGGTCTCCCGCCGGTTGAGCATCCGTTCGGCCCAGGTCGCCCTGCACGAGCACCAGTTGATGCTCATCATGCTGGGCTACTATCGCGACGAGAACGGTTCAGACGCGCCGGAAACGGCCCTGGTGTGTTGAAATGGGGAATGCCACCCGGTGGTTGTTCCCCTTTCTTTTATCCCTGTTGCTCTGAGAAGATCCGCCACCGGCAATCATCACCTTTGTTATCCGTTGTCTAATCGGGAACCCAATCAGCTTTCACGAATCGTTTTTGGGTGCTGAACCCAATCCGGACGCCGACAACGGCGTCCGCCCCACCGGCGAAAAACTTCGTCGGAACCAAGGTAGGGGGAGGACACCGCGTTCTGCCCCGCTAACACCTTAGTTTGTCTGCGTTGCTAACGTGCGTTACACACGAACGTGGCACAGAAACCTCAAAGGAGGCTTACGTGAAGAAGTACACCATCCTGTTCGCCATTCTGGCGCTGGTGCTGACCCTCGGTTTGGTCGGCTGCGACGAAGAGGGCGAGGAAACCACGGACGAGAACGGTGAAGAGACCGCCGAGGGCGAAACCGGTGAGGTTCTCCCCATCGCCGTCAACGGCTCCACCACCGTCACCCCCATCATGCAGGTTGTCGCCGAGGAGTACCTGAGCGCCGAGGTCAGCGTTTCCGGCACCGGCTCCGGCGACGGCATCACCGCTCTGATCGACGGTAACGCCGACATCGCCATGGCTTCCCGCAAGATGAAGGACAAAGAGAAGGAAGAGGCCGAGGCCAACGGCATCGAGACCGTCGAGCACGTCATCGCCGCCGACGGCATCGCCGTTTGCGTCCATCCCTCCAACGAAGTCGAGGATCTGACCCTCGAGCAGATCAAGCAGATCTTCCTGGGTGAGATCACCAACTGGAACGAGGTCGGCGGCGCCGACGCCGAGATCGTCGTCGTTACCCGCGAGAGCTCCTCCGGCACCTTCGGCGTCTTCTCCAAGCTCGTCATGGACAAGGATCCCATCGTCGCCGACGCCGTGCAGCAGAAGTCCAACGGCGACGTCCGCCGCACCGTTGCCGAGGCCGAAGGCGCCATCGGCTACGTCGGTCTGGGCTACCTCGACGACAGCATCAAGGGTCTCAAGGTCGGCGGCGTCATGCCTTCCGCCGAGACCGTCGTCGACGGCTCCTACCCGATCAGCCGCGACCTGAACCTCTACGTGCCCGCGGACGCCCCCGAGCACGTCGTGGCCATGATCGAATGGATCAAGGGCCCCGAGGGTCAGACGATCGTCGAGGAAGAGGGCTTCATCCCTCTGCAGTAACCTCGTAGTAGCAACGCTCTTGACTCGATAGAGCAACCGGGGCGGTGGTCACTGATAAACCGCCACTAGTGACGGACCTGACCACCGCCCCTCTCTACAATCCGGCCCCCGAGCCGAACCCAGCGAGAAGATGAAACGCAATCGCGAAAGCTTCGTCAAAACCATTCTGGCCGTCTTCGCCGTGCTCTCCCTGGTGTTCTTGGCGGGGATCCTGATCACCCTGCTCTCGCAGTCCCTGCCCTTCCTCGGCGAGTACAACTTCGGCGAGTTCCTCACCGGGGACCAGTGGTACCCGACCCAGGAGGAGTTCAACGAGGAGACCGGCGAATGGGAGGAGGCGCCGCGCTTCGGCCTGCTGCCCCTGCTCTGGGCCTCGGTATACGTAACGCTAATGGCTCTGATTATCGCCATACCAATGTCCCTGGGCTCGGCCATCTTCCTGGCCGAGATCGCCCCGCCCTGGCTGCGCGACGTGGTCAAGCCGATCATCGAGCTGTTGGCCGGCATCCCCAGCGTCGTGTTCGGCTTCGTGGGCATGGTGCTCATCGGGCCGTTCCTCAAGGACCTCTTCGACATCCCCATCGGTCTGTGCGGGCTCAACGCCGCCATCATCCTGGCCTTCATGGCCTACCCCACCATCACCAGCCTGGCCGAGGACGCCATCACCGCCGTGCCCAACGACATCCGCGAGGCCTCGCTGGCCATTGGCGCCAACCGCTGGGAGACGATGAGCCGGGTGGTGCTGCCCGCGGCGCGCTCCGGGATCTACTCCTCGATCATCCTGGGCTTCGGCCGCGTCGTCGGCGAGACCATGACCGTGCTGATGGTCGCCGGCGGCGGAACCGCCATCACCCTCAATCCCCTCAAGCCCATTCGCCCGATGACGGCCACCATCGCCCTGGAGATGGGCGAAGCGGTCCAGGGCGGCGTTCACTACCACGCCCTGTTCATGCTGGCCCTGGTCCTGCTTGTGATCACCCTGGGGTTCAATCTCCTCGCCGAGCGCATCAAGCGCCGTTCCAGCCTGCGGGCGCGCTGAGGTATCCACTCAAGCCATTATGAAATCACGCAGCTTCAAGCAAAGTATGATGTTCGGCCTCTGCGGCCTATCCGTGGTCGTCGTCTTCGGAATGCTCCTGCTGATCATCGTCTTCATCGTCATCGAGGGCGCCGGAGTGATCAGTTGGGATTTCCTCACCGAGATGCCCCGCGACGGGATGACCGCCGGCGGCATCATGCCGGCCCTGGTCGGCACCCTGCTGCTGGCCGTGGGGGCGATCATCTTCGCCCTGCCCCTGGGGGTGCTGGCCGCAATCTACTTGAACGAGTACTCCCGCGAGGGTAAACTGCGCCGCTGGATCCGCATGGGGATCAACTCCCTGGCCGGCGTGCCCTCGGTGGTCTTCGGCCTGTTCGGCCTGGCCCTCTTCGTCAACCTGCTCGATTTCGGCATGAGCCTGCTGGCCGGCAGCCTGACCCTGGGGCTGTTGGTCCTGCCGATCATCATCCGGGCCACCGAGGAGGCGCTGAAGACCATTCCGATGAGCTTCCGCGAGGCCTCGCTGGCCATGGGCGCCACCCGCTGGCAGACGACGATCAAGGTGGTGCTGCCGGCCGCCCTGGGACAGATCCTCACCGGCGTGATCCTGGCCATCGGCCGCGCCGCCGGTGAGACCGCGCCGATCCTCTTCACCGCCGCCGTCTTCTACATGCGCGTGCTGCGCGTGGGCCTGATGGAACAGGTCATGGCCCTGCCCTACCACATCTACGCCCTGATGACCGAAGGTATTCACCCCGAGGAGCAGGAGGCCATGGCCTACGGCACCGCCCTGGTGCTGATGGTCCTGGTGCTCCTGATCAACGGAGTGGCCATCTGGATGCGAATCCGCTCGAGGAAGATCAAAAAATGGTAGAAACCCCGACAGTACGACGCACCGGCAAGGCTGTGCCGCCGGATCAGCTCAAGCCCAAGTTCATCATCGACAAGCTGAACCTCTGGTTCACCGACGCCCACATTCTCAAGGATGTCACCTTCAACATCCCGGAGAAACACGTCACGGCGATCATGGGTCCCTCGGGCTGCGGCAAGAGCACCCTGCTGCGTACCCTCAACCGCATGCACGACCTCAACCCCGACTGCAAGATCACCGGATCGGTCAAGCTCAGGGGCACCGAGATATTCAACCCCGAGGTCGACATCAACGATCTGCGCAAGGATGTCGGGATGGTCTTCCAGCGGCCCAACCCCTTCCCGAAGAGCATCTTCGAGAATGTGGCCTACGGTATGCGCATCCACGGCGAGCGCGCCCACAAGGTGGTCGAGCAGCGCGTCGAGGAGGCCCTGCGCGACGCCAACCTCTGGAACGAGGTCAAGGACAAGCTGCACCAGTCGGCCTTCGAGCTCTCCGGCGGCCAGCAGCAGCGCCTCTGCATCGCCCGCGCCCTGGCCATCAAGCCCGACGTGATCCTGCTCGACGAGCCGGCCAGCGCCCTGGACCCCATCTCCACCTCGCGGCTCGAAGAGCTCATCGAGGAGCTAGAGGGGCGCTACACCGTGGTCATCGTCACCCACAACCTGCAGCAGGCGGCCCGCGTCTCCCAGTACACGGCCTTCCTGATGCTGGGCGAGCTCGTCGAATTCGGCATCACCGACGAGATCTTCACCGCACCCTCCGACGAGCGCACCGAGAATTACCTGCGCGGTATCTTCGGTTAAGCGCCCGGGGGCGGTTAAACCTGGAAAAAAACATCTCTACCAGCTATAATGACACGTGGTAGCAATAAAGCCTAAGTCGTTAAACAACGTCGGCTGAGGCGCCTCACCCACCCGGGTCGAACTTGGAGACGGGATGATCGAAAAACGCATCGAAGCGCTGGACAAGCAGCTCAAAGAGATGGCGGACCTGGCGCGCGCCATGCTGGACAAGGCCGTGCGCACCATTGGCGACATGAACCTGGAGCGCATCAAAGAGGTCACCGAAGAAGACGAGGTCGTCGCCAACCAGATGGAGACCTGGAACCTGGAGGAGGCCGTCCGGGTGATCGCCCTCTTCCAGCCCATGGGCGAGCATCTGCGCCGACTGGTGGCCATCATCCTGCACAACCGGGACCTGGAGCGCATCGCCGACCACGCCGAGAACATCTGCAAACACTGTCGCTACCTGGCCGAGCACCAGCTCAACGGCGTGCCGGAGAACATCCCCAGGCTGACCGATCTGGCCCAGAAGCAGTTCGACGACGCCGTCGAGGCCTACACCTCCGGCGATGAGGAGCTCGCCAAGCGGGTCATCTATAACGACGCCGAGCTCAACGAGTTGACCAAGCAGACCATCAGCCTGGTTCTCAAGCAAATGGCCACCAGATGCACCAATCCCGACTGCGACGACGCCGTAACCGCGGAGACTTACTGGCGGCTGTCGATGATCGCCCGCAACCTGGAGCGCATCGGCGACCACGCCACCAACATCGCCGAAAGCGTCCTCTTCGTGGTCGAGAGCCATCTGCACCTGCACCATAAGAAAGAGATCGCCGAGGAGATCCGCGCCCTCGACGAGCAGTCCTCCAAGTAGACCATACAAGTCGAAAACGCCGGCGGGCTGCGCCGGGTTATGCCGAGTCAAGCCTAGGGGGAGTTGTTTGTCGGTGGAGACAGCGCCGGTCGCGGGTCCGCCCCGACTCCGGCGGCGCAACCGAGGCTGACCGACGGAAACAGGCGCGAACAAGCGGTTTTCCCCGAGGCGGCAAGTGGTCTCGCCGATAACTCCTGGCCGTTGAAACCGTTTAAGCTGACTGGTACCGGCTGTTGCCGGATGTTAAAGAAAGCAGCCCGACGAAAGTAACTACTGCGATACCAGGCAGTTCAACGACAGTTTATTCTTGGCGGTTGTTCTGTTACAATGACCCCGTGTTCGACTAGGCAAACATTCCTGATCAATCCTGATCAATCGAGTCGCATTCTTTGGTTGCCCTCAGGGTGACGAACCAAGAGAACCGCGCCGCGCTTTTAATAACCTTGCGGCATAAAGCGCCCGGCATGATGAACACAGTAAGCAGTAAACGGCAAACAGAACCCACTCAGTGAACCATTAGCACTTGTGCCTTACGGCCCTTGATGTTACACTTACGCGGGATTTCTCAAAAAGAAGGTTCCTAATCGGCGCTCTTTTATGGTAAACTTTCGTAATTCATCGGTCGCAAGTGTGGCCGAGATTCGGTCGGTCGGCAGTTCCCAAGATAATTCGGTATCAGTGTCATCTCCGACCGGCCTCGATTGGGCCTCCGGCCCTGATCAACGGGGACAGCGTCCCTAGCCGACAGGCTGCAACGAGTGCATCAAGCACCAAACTCGATCGGGCTCCCTGGTGGGTCCGCGTCGACAAAACCAAACCTGAAACCTGGAGGTAAAGAGTGAAGAAGCTACTCACCATTCTGGCCGTGATGATGCTCGCCACCATGGCTGTGGCTAGTGTTACGGTTTTTGAAGGCGAGCAGAAGGACGTCGATTTCAAGATCAAGGTCGGCGGCTACTTCCAGTTCCGCTGGGAGATGGACCTCAACAACGGTGAAGTGAGCGACGGCGACGGCGAGTGGGTTGACAACGAGGCCGATGCCGAGGGCAACCTCAAGGTCAAGCGCGCCAAGATCAGCTTCAAGGGCGACATCGGCGACTACTGGAAGTTCAAGGTTGTCGACTACGTCTCCAAGCCCTATCTCGAAGAGATGAAGCTGACCTTCATGCCCGTCGACATGTTCTGGATCGACTTCGGTCTGCTCAAGCCGGCCGGCTCCTTCCTGCACGTGCACAGCTCCTCGAAGCAGCCCTTCGTCGATCGTCCCATGCACGACGACTGGATGCCCAGCTTTGCCGAGGGTATGGTTCTCAACGTAAAGTATGAGAACTACATCCACTTTGGCCTCGGCGTCTGGGACAACGACAACCTCGACGCTCTGGGCACCATGGGCGGCGGCATGGGCCCGCTGTCCGATCTGGACCTGACCGTCTGGGCCAACAGCCAGTTCATGGAAGGCCTCAACTTCGGCGGTTTCTTCTACATGGGTAACGACCGCACCCGCGACGGTTACGACTACTACATCCCCGTCATGGGTTACGGCGCCCACGCCAACTACACCTGGGACTACAT
>WJMB01000310.1 GCA_014728185.1 Candidatus Coatesiibacteriota bacterium | reverse complement strand
GGATGTCCCGACTCCTGATTTGCCTCCCGGGCTTCACAGTTCAAGGAGGCTATCTGCTTTCTATTAGTGGCTTTATCAGATATGAAACTATTGGCTTGTCGAGCTGGGGCCATTCGTGAGGTGGTTGTCGGTACTTCCGCTCTAAGTGTCGCTCATTGTCCCTTCAACGTCGGTTCAGTAGAAGGTGATAATCCCAAAAGGTAATAAGGGT
Organism: Candidatus Coatesiibacteriota bacterium; assembly: GCA_014728185.1. Lineage (GTDB taxonomy): Bacteria > RBG-13-66-14 > RBG-13-66-14 > RBG-13-66-14 > RBG-13-66-14 > WJMB01. The sequence continues at coordinate 2,716 of WJMB01000310.1, read as the reverse complement.
ATGCAAAAAAAGAATGCTTGGTCAAAAACCGAGTATTTCCGGCAAGTGAAAAACAGCCCGACAAGGCGCTCCCAAACAGCCTGATTTGGTCCCATCACGTTCCATGATGCCTAGCTGTTTTGCTTGTGACGTCAACTCGATACGGCCTTGAGCTGATAGACGGACTAATCCGGGCAATGATCTGCTTGCAACTCGTAATCGAACAATAGCAGCTAGCGGCCGTAGCGGCGGGATCGGCAGCCTTGCGGTTGCCCGCGATACCAATTGCAGATGCTGTTGGGTTGCGCGAACCGACTGCGTTAACTGACGGTGATATGTTCTTACAGCGTTAAAAGATAAGCTGTTAGCCACATGACAGTCCAGATTTGAGGGGTAATCCCCTTCGACCTTGGCTTATCAGATCAGCGCCGGGACGGGGGTCAGGCAGAGCAGAAACAGCAGTAGCGCGCCCCAGGCGGCCAGGCGGCGACCCCGGGGCAGCGGGGTGATGTCGTCCAGCGGCGCCGGGCGCTTGCGCGAGACGAAGAACAGCACGATCCCCCAGACGGCCCACCCGGGCCAGAAGACTGCCAGCAGCAGGATCAGCGGAACCATCACATAGGAGAACGGTTTGTAGAGGCGACGGAGGCCGGAGTAGACCACGTGGCCGCCATCGAGTTGCCCCACGGGGACCAGGTTGAGCGCGGTCACGAAGAGACCCAGCCAGCCGGCGAAGGCCACGGGATGCAACACCAGGATCTCGCCGGCGCGGGGTGCGCCGATGGCCAGCAGGCGCAGCAGGTGGTAGAGCGGTGGCAGGTTTATCCAGAGGTCCTCGCCGATGATGCGGATCAACGCCGGTGAAGAAAACGAAAGGAAGGGTTCGGGTGCCGGACCGGGGATTGTAGTGGAAAGGCTGAGGCCGATGAGGATTACCGGTATCGCCACTACAACCCCGGAGAGCGGCCCGGCGATACCGATATCGAAGAGGGCCTTGCGACTCGGAACCGGTGAGCGCATCTGGATGACGGCGCCCAGGGTTCCGATCAGCGGGTTGGGGAAGGGCAGGAACAGCGGCGGCGTCACGGCGACGCCGTAGCGTTTGGCGGTGAAGTAGTGGCCCAACTCGTGACAGCCCAGGATAGCCAGCAGGGTCAGGGCGAAGGGCAGGCCGCGGAGCCAGGAGCCGGGATCGGCAAGGAGGTCGATGCCCACGTGCATCCCCCCGGCCCAAAGGACGGTCAGCAGGGTCAGCAGGCCGAAGACCGGGTAGAGCCAGCGCCGCCGGGGTCGGGGCGTGCGCTTGACCGAGAGTTTGATGTGGGCGTATTCGGGGTCTCCGCTGACGTGGGCGTGCAGGCCCAGCTTGGCGCAGTGCCCGATGATTTGCGCCGTCGACCGGCTCCGCGATTCATCGTCGTCGCCGATGATCCGTCCTCGCAGGTGCACCAGCCGTCCCTCGTAGTAGCTGTGCAGTAGCTCGAGGGAGTCGGTCAGCTCCGACTCCAGCCGGGCCGTCAGGGCCTGATAGAGTCGCAGCTCTCGACGGGGGTCGCTGGTTCGGCGGCGGCGTTTGAAGAGGGGCATCAGGCCTCGTTGTCCTGTTGGAGGAGCTGTTCAGCCAGGCCGCCCAGGGCGCGGAAGGCCGCGGAGGGCGGTTCGGCTGGGCTGCTGTCGTCGATGAAGGCCAGTACCAGGGGCTCGTCAGCGGGCACGAAGAGGTGTATTCGTTTGTAGTGGCTATCGTCAATCAGAGAAGTGATGAACAAATACCCTTGACGATCGGCGAGGGTCGCCCCCCAGTGGTCTTCAATAGTGTATGCACTGGGCAGCCAATGGTTTATTGCCCGCCGAGCCAGCATCGACGCATATTCACCACTACGTGGCGTCAAGGCGACGGCGGGGCGCAGAACCAGGAATTCGGCTCCGTTGAACCGGCTCAGCAGGAGGATGTTCCAGCCGTCGAGATGGTATTCAATGACTTGCAGACGTCCCGTGGTGGAGATTGATCCGACGGCGAATCGTCGCTCAAGGACCTCCGTCGAAGCCGCCGGGCCGCGGTCCAGGGGGGCGCTGCGCAGATACTCCCGATCGCGGGGACCGGTCAGGCGCAGCGCCGCCGGACCGTCGACGATCGTCCGGGCGTCCAGAGCCGGAGAGCGCCACTCCAGCGTTGAGGCCGACACACAGGCGGACAGTTCCAGGGCCAGGGGCTCCCGGGTGAAGGCCGGATCGTAGAAGACCGGCCCGCTCAGCTCGATATCGCCACGGTTAATCAAGCTGTAGTGGAGATAGACTTCGACGATCTCGCCGTCGAGCAGCTCGTAACCCCAGCCGCGACGCAGCTCGAGGACATCCTCAACGGCGAAAGGCCCGTGGTGCCGCGAAGTGGGAGCGTGGCTCAACACCGCGCCGTCGTCGGCGGCCAGGGGAGCGAGGAGCGCCGCCGCCGCAAGCAGGGGGATCGTCATCTGTAGTGGGGAAGTCAAGTGGCGTTCCTCGATTGATCCGCCGGAGCGTCCAGGAAGGCCTGGAGTATCAGGGCAGCCGCCACGGCGTCGCGCAGCTCCCGTCGTCGTCGACCGTCGTAGCCCTGCATCTTCAGATACACATCCGCCTCGGCGCTGCTGTAGCGCTCGTCGAAAAGCTCCACGGGCAGGTCCAGGTGGGAGCGCAGCCGTTCGACGAACAGCTCGGCCGCGGCTGCCGTTTCACCACTACGGCCGGACTGCTCCAG
>WJMB01000309.1 GCA_014728185.1 Candidatus Coatesiibacteriota bacterium | reverse complement strand
GTTGTTATAGAGCGGCATCGATAACCCCCTGAGCGTCAGGTGTCTGGTACCAGAGTTCGTTTCATTATGCAGCGCCGATTATAACACGCGGCCCCAAAGCCGACCAACTACTCCACCACCGGGTTGTCGGCCAGGGGTTCGGCAGGGAACCCTCCGGAAACGAAGTAACGCGGCGGGCCGTTCCAGCCCGACGCCGCACTCTCGCGCAGAGCTCCGGGCAGCCAGTCGGGCAGCAGGTCGTTAAACTCATCCAGCCCCCGCCAGGCGAAGCGCAGCTCGTAATCCTTTTCTCGATAGGTCGATCGCAACTCCCCGCCCCGCATCCGGCAGAGCCAATAGAAACCCAACTCGTGCAGGCCCTCGGGAGCGAAGAAATCGTCGTGGAAGAAGTTGTCGTTGACGAAGATCAGGCGCTCGGGCTCGACGATCAGGCCCGTTTCTTCGCGGAGCTCCCGGGCGGCGCAGTCGGGCAGCAGCTCGTCGGCCTCCAGTCCGCCGCCGGGCAGGGCGGAATGCCGCCCGTCGTGGGAACCGAGCAGCCGACCGCAATCATCGAACACCACGGCGACGGAGCGAACCCGGATACGCCGGGGCTCCCAGGGAGCCACTCCCTCGATGCAGTCGGCCACCCGGTTGACCGTCCCGGGCAGGCGCAGGTAGACCTCAGGGGATTCCTCGCGCAGCGCTCTGGCGATCCCCGCAGGGTAGAGGCAAATCCCCTCCAGCCCCTCGACGGGCCGGAAGGCCACCTCGCTCATGATGGCGGCTTCGGGGGAATCCGGGGCCTCGAAGCCCAGCACCGGCTCACCCTCGAGGTCCGCCGCGAAGTAGAGCCCCAGGTTGTGCAGAGGCTTGGCGTGGAAGGGGTCGGGGAAGAAGGTCTCGGCGACGTGGAGCAGCCGGCCCACCCGCGCCGGACGGCCCGTCTCCTCGACGAGCTCGCGGACCAGGGCGGCATCGGCGGCCTCGCCGGTCTGTTGTCCGCCTCCGGGCAGGCTGTAGAAACGTCGGCCGTTGATGTCGTAGCCCGTCACCAGCAGCGAATCGCCCCGGCGGACGATACCGGCCACGCGGATGCGCAGACGCAGGACGCCGGGTCGGCAGGGGACGTCGAAGGCCCGGCTGGAATCGTGGGTCATGGCGGAGGCAGTGGCAGTTGAGACCTTTGCAAAATGACTCCAACCTAAAGCACACGGCAAGCACCGGCTTTGGCACGTTTCTTGCGTAGGCCGACGCCGTTAGCACCAAAGCGCGGGGCGCCCGGCTGCAAGAAACGTGCCAAAGCCTCGCCGTCGGATGGATGAGGGGTTCGGGGCTCAGGCCCCATTTTGCAAAGGTCGCGGTTAGGAGACGGCGGGAAAACGGCGGGGATGGAAATCCCCGCCCTACAGAAACGCCAGGCAACGCTTGGGCTTGTCCTTACGCCGGCCAGTCTTCCAGCAGCTCCAGGGCCACGGACTGGGCCGGCCCGCGGGGGAAGCCCCGGCGCTTGAGGTGGCTCAGCAGGCGCCGGGCGGCCACGTCGCGCTTCAGGCTGACCAGTTGGGCCAGTTTCTCACGGGCGGCGGTTTCGAGCTGATAGGTCTCGTCGGGGGTCACGGCCTCGAGGACGGCCTCGACGTCGTCCTCGCTTACGCCCCGCTCGGCCAACTTGCGGCGGATCAGGCGCAGACCACAGGGGGTACGGCGCAGCAGGTCGCGGATGAAGACCTCGGCGAAGCGGCGGTCGTCGAGGAGCTTTTCGCCGATGAGCCGGTCGAGGACGCGCTCGATCACCTCGGTGGGGAAGCGGCGGGCCAGCTTGCGGCCCAGTTCGTGGCGCGAGTGCTCGCGGCGGGCCAGCAGCTTGAGTGCCGCCTCGAAGCATTTTTTCTGCTCGACGGGGATTGCCTGTTTGACGGCGGCTTTAACGTTTTGGGTCTTGTCGGGGGCGGCCATGATGCTTCACTTCTTCTTTCGGACTTGATAGTTAAGACCTGATTGAGTCTTTGTTTTAACGCCTGGTCGTTATCACTTTGTTTCGGGTAAGCTACAGTCGACCACAACATTATAACAGACTCGAAGCTCCGGGGATAGGCGTGGAACTGGATAAGTCGGCGCTTGTCTTGACGGCGCGCAGGCGGTAAGATAGGCGGGATGGTGAACCGAGCGCCCGGTCCGTTGTCGGGGCGTCCGGACCGATCATTCTGTCTGTACGGTACGCGAAAACAGACCAGCAACCCGAAAGGGGTCGACCAAAGGCATGGCCGAGCGCGGCGAAGTCAGCTTCTACCTCCACGCCCACCTGCCCTATCTGCTGGGCCACGGCACCTGGCCCCACGGCTCGGTCTGGCTCTACGAGGCCGCCGCCGGGGTCTACCTGCCCCTGCTGCGTCGTCTGGAGCGCCTGGCCGCCGACGGTGTGCCCTTCGGACTGGGCGTGGGCGTCACCCCGCCCCTGGCCGAGCAGCTCGCCGATCCACGCTTCGAGAGCGGCCTGGTCGAGTACCTGCGCAACCATGCAGCGGCCGCCGAGGACGACGCCCGGGACTTCACCGATACCGGCGAGACCGAGCTGGCCGTGCTGGCTCGGCGCCGGCGGGACGAATTCGAGGAGCTGCGCCGCTACTTCAACCGTCGTCGCGGGAGCATCCTGGGTGCGCTGGACGAGCTGGCGGCGGCGGGATTCATCGAGCCGGCCGCCGGGTGCGCCACCCACGGATATTTGCCCCTGCTGGGCCGCGACGACGCCGTCGAGCGCCAGGTCCGCCTGGGAGTGCTGAGCTTCAACCGCCGCCACGAATCATGGAGCGGCGGTTTCTGGACCCCGGAGTGCGCCTACCGCCCGACCCGGCCCTGGCGGAGACCCTACACCGACGGCTCCGCCGTCGAGCGTCCCTCGACGGCTCAAGCCCTGACCGCCCACGACGTCCTCTATACCTTCGTCGACGGCCATATGCTGCGCGCCGCGCCCCCGGCGGAGACACCGGGCGGCCCGGAGGTGCAGCGCAGCTTCGCGGCCTTCGCCGAGCACCACAGCAGCCCCCACCCGAACCGTTCACCCTACGGCGTCTATCGCCTCGAGGGTGAACCGCTGAAGGTGTTGGCCCGGGACTTCGACGCCAACCGTCAGGTCTGGGACGGCTTCATCGGCTACCCCGGCGATCCCCACTACCGGGAGTTCCACCGGCGGCGCTGGCCCAGCGGCCTGCGCTACTGGCGGGTGACGGGCAAGGAGGTCTTCGTCGGCCAC
>WJMB01000308.1 GCA_014728185.1 Candidatus Coatesiibacteriota bacterium | reverse complement strand
TTCTTGCTGAGAGTGGGGCAGGGTCGTGCATTGTGCCGCCCCGCCCTGCTGCAAGAAACGTGCCAACGCCGGGCCGGTGGGAGCGTTATGGTTTGAGGAAGGGGCGGAGGTCGCCGGGGCATCGGCGTTTTCTCGGATTCATCCGGCTGCTTTTTGTCAACACAAAAACACCGGGGCCGATCGGCCCCGGTGTTGGTTCAGATTAAGGTTGGTTCAGAGCTCGAGGAAGGCTTTGAGCAGCTTGGAGCGGCTGGGGTGGCGCAGCTTGCGCAGTGCCTTGGCCTCGATCTGCCGCACGCGCTCCCGGGTGACGTTGAAGATGGTGCCGACCTCGTCCAGGGTGCGCGGGCAGCCGTCACCCACGCCGAAGCGGAAGCGCAGCACCTTCTCTTCGCGCCGGGTGAGGCTCTTGAGGACCTCTTCGATCTTCTCGCTCATGATGATATAGGCGGCGGAGCGGGCCGGTGAGACGGCGTTCTTGTCCTCGACGAAGTCGGCGAGGTGTGAGTCCTCCTCCTGTCCGATGGGGGTCTCCAGAGAGATGGGCTCCTGGGCGATCTTGAGGATTCGACGGACCTTGTCGGCGCTCATTCCCAGCTCATCGGCGATCTCGGTGGGGGTGGGCTCGCGTCCCAGCTCGTGGAGGAGCTGGCGGCTGGTGCGGATGACCTTGTTGATGGCCTCGATCATGTGCACCGGGATGCGGATGGTGCGGGCCTGGTCGGCGATGGAGCGGGTGACGGCCTGGCGGATCCACCAGGTGGCGTAGGTGGAGAACTTGTAGCCCTTCTTGTAGTCGAATTTGTCCACGGCGCGCATCAGGCCGATGTTGCCTTCCTGGATCAGGTCGAGAAAGTGCAGGCCGCGGTTGGTGTACTTCTTGGCGATGGAGACCACCAGCCGGACGTTGCTCTTGACGAGCATCATCTTGGCGTCGTGAACCGCCTGGCGTCCCTCGCGGACCCGAGCGACGATCTCCTGGAGCTCGTCGGCGTTCATGCCGACCTGGCGCTCGACCTGGCGGACCTTCTCGACGGCTTTGCGCACGCGCTGGACGGCGCGGTTGAGGCCCTCCTCGTTGAGTTTGAGTTTATCGGCGATGCGCCGGGCCGCGGGATGCTCGGGATCGACGCCGTCGGCCAGCTCGAGGGCTTCGTCGGCGTTCAGGTCGAGGCGGCGGCAGACGGCCTTGAGGTCCCGACGCTTGATGTTGATCAGGCGCATCAGATCGATGATGCGGTCGGCGAAGCGGTCGATATGCCGTGGTGCGAAGCCGACCTCGAGCAGCAGCTCGCGGATGTGCTGTTCGTGGGCCTCGATCTGTGAATAGTCGAGGCGGGTGCCTTCTTCGTGGGAACGCTTCTGGGCGTCGGTGATCTTGAGGTGCTCGGCGTAGGCCTCGCCCAGCAGTTTGCAGGTCTTGCGGATGTACTCTTTTTGCTTGTAGAGGGGCAGTCGGCCCTCGGCGTTGATCTTGACGACCTTCTCGATCTTCAGCTCGTTGTTGCGCAGCTTCTCGGCCAGGGCGTCGAGGTCTCGGTGGGTGGAGTAGACGCTGAACACGGCGTCCTGGATGACGTTCTGGCCGTATTCGATGCGCTTGGCCAGCTCGATCTCGCCCTCGCGGGAGAGCAGGGGCACGCGGCCCATCTCGCGCAGGTAGAGGCGGACGGGGTCGTCGGTGCGCACCTTCTCGTTATCGGCCATGGCCTCGGCGTATTCCTTGGCCAGGGTGATCTCCTTGTCCTCCTCGCTCTGGCTGGTGATCTGGGCCTTGGAGTTGTCGATGATCTCGATATCCATCTCGTCGAAAAGCATCAGCAGTTCGTCGATCTGCTCCGGGCTGACGACGTCGTCGGGCAGGGCGTCGTAGAGCTCGGAGTAGGTCAGGCGGCCTTTTTCCTGGGCCGACTTGATGAGCTTGGCGATGCTTTCGGTGGCCGGGATATCGTAACCGTTGTTGCCGGTCTTCTCGCTGCTGTTGGTTTCCTTCTCCATCACACCCTCGGGGTTGCCGGTGTCCGTGCCTTTGTCTGCCAAGTGAGTCCTCCGTGATGAGTTGACGGAGTTAAATGAAGGAATGTACTCCGGAGCGCTCTAGGTTTCCCTGACGAACAAGCCGGGATTGGCGGACGGGATTTCACCCGGAGCTGGACGACCAAACGCCGCCGGGAATCCTGGAGTGCGCCCGGATCGAATCAGGTTGCTATGGAATACCGCGGGAATATGGACAAGCGTTGATTCGAGGAGTCTCTCAGTTAAGGCTCTTTAGCTCATGGTGCCGATGCGCTCGAGGGCCGCACTTCGGAGTCTCCAAAGCTAATACTATGAAAAATAAGGCATTATAGCTAATTGCATCGTTATGTTGGTTGATCTATGGCAATTTTTCTCGACATCGAGCGGCGATAAGCCGTCGAGCAGTCTCTCGCCTGTCAGGCCGGGAAACAGCTAACTATGAATACCGCGTGGTAAGCGTCTTTGTCCGGTTTGACTCAGATAGCGGATAAACGCTTGGTAGGGTTTCCAGCTTTTTGGCGGGTATCCAGCTCAACCGCTAGGTTGTGCCACTCAGTCACCTCGGTTTTTCGTATCGCCTTGATCAATCGTGAGGATGAACATCCAGTTCAACTGAGCGAATCCCAAACAATAATTGTCTCAGTTTAGTATAGTCCGCTAAGTCGCGTATTGCTAAGATTTCTCAAGCTTCTGGCGCCGTTCGAGCAGCTCGTGGACCCGCTCCTTGTCGCCGCGGCGATAGGCCTCTTTGAGTTCCGCCCGCAGCTTCAGCAGTTCGCGTCGCCGCGCTCGGTCACGCAGGCTGGTGACGCAGGCCCGGCGGGCCATCTCCCGCTCATCGGGGTGGATCTCGCCGTCGACGGCCTCGAAGAGCGCGGTGCGGGCCTGGGGCTCCAGCAGGTCCGCGGTCGCCGGGACCGGCGGCAGTTCGTCCAGATCGGCGTCGAGGGCCCGGGCGACGGCGGGGCGCAGCTCCGGGGGGAACAGCTCGACCTCGAGCTCGCCGCGGAGCAATCGGCGCCGCTCGTTGTCGTTGAAGAGCAGCCAGAGCAGCAGGCGCACGTCCTGGGCCAGGCGCAGTGGACGGACAATCACCTCTTCGCCCGCCGGGGGTCTCGCTTCATCGCGTTGCGCTCCGGTCCGATGCGCGGGAGCCTCCCCCCGTCGGTTCTCTTTCAGGCGACGGCGCAGGTCCAGGCGCAGGGAGCGCTCGTCGACGCCCAGCTTGTCGGCGAAGCGATCGATAATCAGGTCCCGGGCCACCCGCTCCTTGACCAGCAGCAGCAACCGGGTAAGCTCGTCGAGGAGCTCCAGCTTGCCCGTGGTCGTCGAGTACTCGTGGCGTTCGACCAGGGCGTGGACGATGAAGTCGTCCAGTTCGACGGCTCCGTCGATCAGCGCGTCGACGGCGTTGCGGCCGCCTTCGCGGGCGACATCGTCGGGATCCGAGCCCGGCGGTGGGGTGGCCACGCGCACGGCGATGCCGGTGTTGACCAGGCCGACCAGGGAGCGCAGGGCGGCGCTGCGTCCGGCGGCGTCGCCGTCGAAGAGGACGATCACACCGTGGTCGTCGGCGTAGCGGCCCAGGAGCGCGGCCTGACGGTCGGTCAGCGCGGTGCCCAGGGGGGCCGACGCCGTGGGGTGACCTGCGCCGTGGAGGCTGATCACGTCCAGGTAGCCCTCGACGAGGAGCGCCGGGGCGTTGCGCAGTTCACGGCGGGCCAGGTCCAGGCCGTAGAGGACCTCGCCCTTGTGGTAGAGCGGCGTCTCGGGCGAGTTGAGGTACTTGGGCGCCCGCTCCTCTCCGGAGAGGTCGCGTCCGCCGAAGCCGATCACCCGGCCGCGCAGGTCGCGCACGGGAAAAATGACCCGGTTGCGCAGGCGGTCGTAGATGCGGCCGCTTTTGGGGCTGCGCGCGCAGAGTCCGGTCTCGACCAGCCGTTCCTCGGGCACGCCGCGCCGGGTGAAGGCCCGGGCCAGGGCGTCCCATTCCGGCGGGGCGTAGCCCAGACCGAAGGCCTGGCGCAGGTGGCCCTCGACGCGGCGGTTGTCGAGGAAGTCGCGCCCGGGTTTGCCGGCCTCGGCGTCGAGGAGGCGTCGGTAGAAGACAGCCGCCTGCTCGAGAAGTTCGTGGAGCGCCTCACGGCGTCGTTTGCCGGAGCCGTCGTCGCGACGTCCGGTCTCGGTTATCTGGACGTTGTAGCGTTGAGCCAGCAGGCGCACGGATTCGGGGAAGTCCAGGTTCTCCATCTCCATCACGAAACTGAAAACATCCCCTCCGACGCCGCAGCCGAAGCAGTGGTAGAACTGTCTGGCGGGGTTGACGTTGAAGGAGGGGGTCTTCTCTTCGTGGAAGGGGCAGAGGCCGACGTGGTTGCGTCCGGCGCGCTTGAGCCGGACGTACTCGCCGACGACGGCGACGATGTCGGCGGCCTTGCGGACCCGCTCGATGCTGGCGTCGTCGATGGCCACTGTTTATCCGGCTCGCTGCGTCTGGCAAGAGGGCAAGATAGCCGCTCTTTCGTTATCTGTCAAGGTTAAAAGTTGAATTTTATCAAACCTATACCCGGTTTGCCACCTGGTTGTGAAGGGCAAACAACGAAGGGAAGCGCCGCTTGGCGACGGCCCGGTGAATCGTCGTCGGTGGATGTGGTTACCACGCGGTTCGTTTGCTGGATGCTCTATAAACTGTTGACGTATTGAGGGTGTCCCGACTGATCGAGCTGCTCCGGCTACTCGACGGGATCGCCCCGCTGAATGATCCAGAGCGCGCCGTCGCCGTCGACCACGTAGAGGGCGCGGTCGCCGATTCGCGAGGCCGCCGCCGCGCTGTCACCGCGTGGCTGAAAGAGACTGGGCGGGAAGACGACGGCGTCGAAGGCCCGACGCCAGGCCGGGCTGGGCTCGTTGAAACCGGTTTTCTCACCGGCGAAGGGCGTGACCTCGAGGTTTATCGCCGCCAGCTCGCCGGCGCCCAGCGGCAGGATCAGTTCATCGCCGCGCGTGAGGCCGCCGGGGCGGGGGACGGCGCCGAGATCCAGCGTCGTCTCCAGTCCGCCGGGTCGGTGAAAGAGCAGTCGTCCGTCCAGGGTTGCCACGGCGACGGAGCCGTTGGGCAAGGGGTAAAGGGCGGCGGGTGGAGCGCCGAGTTCGTGGACCTCGACCAGAGGCGCCGTCGGGCGGCTGGGGTCGAAGACGTAAAGCCGGTGGTCGCCCGCGGCGCAGAAGATCAGACCACCGGAACCCCGGGGCTGTAATTGCAAAGCGCCGCCGAGGTGATGCTTCCAGCGCGACCCGCCGTTGATGTCGACGGCCTGGATCGCGCACCCCGCGCCGTAGTAGACACGCTCACCCAGCACCACGGGGGATGAGGTGACCCTGGTCGGCAGCCGCACCGGTGGGGTCTGCGTTTTCTCGGCGGGATCGACGACGGCCATTGCGCCGTCGGCAAGGCAGAGCAGCAATGGGGCGCCCTGTTGTTCAAACACGGCGCAGATGGGCGGGGTCTCTCCGGGGAAGGTACCCGACCAACCCACCTTGCCGGCGTCGTCGACAACGTAAACACCGCCGGCTTCGTCGACCAGGGTGATAAGTCCGGGTCCGAGGGGGTGGAGTTCCACGGCGGGAGCGGGCAGCTCCAGGCTCCAGGCGGCCGAGGGTCCGGCGCCCAGCTTGCAGAGCCGGGGTGGCGAGCCGCCGAGGGTGAAGAAGACGGCACCCGGCGTGGTGGCCACAGCGTTGATCGGCGCGTCGCAGCGCAACACACCGCCGCCCTCGGTAAAGGAGAAACGCAGGCTCGGAGGTTGGGCGGTTTGGAGCTCCGGGGACGACCGCCAGGCTGGAGCGCTGGTTGTCTCAAGCTGAGGGTCGAGCCCCGGAACGCGTCGCGACGCACCGTCGCCGTCCCGATAGACGAGACCGGGGGTTACGCGTCCACTTTCAGCCAGTCGGAAGCCCTCCGCCCAGGGGGCGACGCCGTCGGTGAACACGCGGGAGCCGGCTTGCCAACTCGTCGCGGCGAGGGAGCCGGTATCCAGCCGCAGATCGCCGGCGCCGGGATGGAACAGTCGCCAGTCGTAAGCCGGCGGCGAAGACAACCGGGCGACGACGCCCGTGTAGCCCGCGGGCGGTCGGGTCTCTTCGCCGAAGAGAAGCACCAGACCGGTTTCCGGGTCGGCAACCTCGACGAGGCGTCTCTCCAGGTCGGCGTGGGGCGGTCTGCGCCGATTGGGTATGAACCAGCGGCGCTCGAGAGCGATTATGCTCTCGGCCCAGCCGCCGCCAGCGGCTTGGTCTCCCAGGATCAGGATCGGCGAGGTGTCGAGGGGATCCAGGGGAGCCCGAACCAGCAGGGTAAAGGGTATCGGCCCAACACCCTCGGATTCATCGGCGCCGGGTGAATCGACGATCTCCACGCCGGGTTGCTGCGCGGCCGCCAACAGAACGGCGCTGATGATCGGCAGATTCATCGGAGCCTTGCGATAAGCTGGGTTGATGGACAGGGGTATACCGTGGCCGTCAGGGCGCGATGGCGTCGTCGGCCTCGAGGGGCGGCGTTTCGGCCAGCGGATTCTCGCCGGGCGCCAGGAGTTCGAAGACGCTCAAGCCTCCGCTGCGGCCCAAAAGCCGCAGACCGGGACGCAGCTTCGGGGGGGCCTGGTCGGCGGTCATAACCACCAGCCGGGAACCGGTGGCCCGGGCGAAGCTGATCAGCTCGGCGGGGTCCGTGGGCGCCCAGGGCCGGGCGTAGCTCAGGGTGGGGTCCAGGCCCAGTATGCCGGCCGGAGAGAGAGCGGGAACGAGGCGCCCGTCGTCGGGGTCGTAGATCTGCCAGGTGGTGCTGGCGACGCCCTCGGCCGCGTCGACACCGGCCTCTTCGGCCATCCGGAACACGGCGGCGGCGTTGCGGCGCACCGTGACACCCTCCTCGACGCGCCGGTGCACCTCGGGATAGCTCAGGCGCAGCAGCATGATCATCAGGGCCAGGTAGGGGATGGCCCAGGAGCGGTCGCGGAACCAGATGCCGGCGGCGGCCACGGCCAGAGCCGGCCCCAGGGCCGCCAGGGCGCCCTCGTTAAGCCCGGCGGTCTGCGGACTGAACCCGGCCGCCAGGGCCAGAACACCACCGCCCAGAGCGGTGATCGCCAACTGGTTTTCGTCGAGTTCGTCCAGACGGCCGCGGTTGCGCCAGAGGCCCCACCAGCCCAGGGCGCCCAGGGGCCAGAGTGTCTGCCAGGCTGTGCGTCCAATCCCGCCCAGCCAGTGCCCGAACAGCTTCAAGGGATGCTTGGTGGCCAACCACCAAAAAGTGTAACGATCGGCGGACTGGGCGTCCTGGAATATCTCCCAGCCGAGGATGCGAAAGCTCAACTGGTGGAAGGGGTTGCCGTGGGCGATTGTTGTCAGTATAAGCTGGGGCAGCGCCCCGAGCAGCCAGCCGCCGATGAACAGGCCGAACTCGCCCAGTTGGTTTTTGCGCAGACGCAGGGCGGCCAGCAGGCCGAAGATCAGCAGGGCCAGGGCCTGGTAGCGGAAGAGGTAGGCGGCTCCGCTGAAAACGCCGGCGGCGAAGAGACCCAGCTTGCGGCGTCGGGCCGTCGAGGCGGCGTAGATGCCCCAGACGGCCAGGGCGGCGTAGGGCAGACCCGGCGAGGCCAGCAGGGCGTCCCCGGCCAATGGGGCGAAGAGAGCCACGAAGGGCAGGCAGGAGCGGGCCAGCCCTCGGCGTCCGGTCAGCGCTTCGATGATATGATAAACGCCGGCCAGCAACAGCCCCAACGAGGCGATCGCCACCATGCGGGCCGCCAGCAGGGTATCGCCGGTCAGGTTGCTGATGCCCTCCAGCAGCAGCGGGTAACCGCTGGGCCACAACCCCCGGGCCAGGGTCGAGGGCTCCTCGAACTCGATCAGCCAGGCCGACAGACCGCGCTGCAGCAGAGGGGTTTCCGGCGCCGGGTTGAGCACAAGGGCCAGCGTCAGGTAAACGGCGCAGATGCCCAGGATGATCAGCCATGAACGCCAGTGGCGGTAGAAGCCCAACGGCGCATTGAGACTGTCGGCGGTCGCTTTCATCAAGATGATTCCTTCTGCGCTCAGTTGGTTTTTGCCAGATGTATTTTACAGTGTCGGCGAACCAAAATATGTCGATAAAAAGATGGGATTATCACCTGAAACTGAACCCACGTCGAGAATACAAAAGAGCGGCATTTAGAACGAAAGTGCTGACAATCACCGCACGAAGGGCTCCAGCTCGATATGCAAACGTTTTGATATCTGCTAAAGTCGCAATTAAAAGGCGTTTAGTCGCATACTACCTGGGATGCCCGGGATGCAAATCAGGATTCGCGACTTACCGAAGCAGAGCGATAGATTGGAAGCGTCCGCTTGGAGAACATCTTTGATGCCACCAGGCAACGCACGGACCATGGCAGCTTGCTTAGCTATAAAGCACATAATAACATGCTATTGGCGATATGTGCCTGTTCCGTCACGTGTGATTACCCCATCTGTTATTGGTGCACTTATGAGTTCTGCAGAAACCGGTTGGGCGTTGAATGCAAGCTATTGGAATAGTGGATTATCCACAGATTACAATCCTTGGCATGCCACTTTTGGACTGCTTATATGTGACAGGTTCATCTGCTGCTACACGCGAATTATCTGCCGATTGGAATCACAACCCTGTCCGAACACGGTATACGATCCCATCCATTAATATTTATTGCTGGAGATATGTACCCACAGAACTCCAGTGCTATCGGTTCATTTATCCTGAGCACTCCCGGTCAGATCGAACTGCCCTCGGTTCGGCCTTGTCTGAATGCCAAAAGGCCTGCTCGCGGACCGAATCAGTGTTCGGTTGCTTCGCGGGGGTGGCGGTGGTGTGCTTCGACGAGTCGCGAGACCTCGACGCGGGTATAGCGCTGGGTCTCGGCCAGGCGGCGGTGCCCGAGCAGCTCGTTGACCAACCGGATGCCGGCGCCCCCGCCGAGCAGGTGGGTGGCGAAGCTGTGGCGCAAATGGTGGGGCGTGGCCGGCGGATCCAGGCCGCAATCGTCGCTCAATCGGCGCAACAGGGTGTTGACCGAGCGACGCCGCAGCGCCTCCCCCCGGGGTCCGGTGAAGACGGGATCGCCCGCCGAGGCGGCGGAGTCGGCACGCAGCCGTCGCAGGCTCAAGCGGGCGCTCTCGCCGAAGGGGACGACACGTCGCCGTCCGCCCTTGCCCCGCAGGTGGGCGAAGCCGTCGTCAAGGTCGAGGTCGCGCCAGTTCAGCCCCAGGGCCTCGCCGACGCGCAGCCCGGCGGCGTAGAGCAGCTCCAGCAAGGCGCAATCGCGCAGAGCCCGCAGGTAGTGGGGCGCGCGGGGTGGTCCGGGCGCGGCGGTCTCCAGGTTCTCCATGCGTCGCGGCAACAGGCGAGCCGTCAGCCGGGCGGTGGTCGTGGTGAAGTCGCGTCGCAGGCGGCTCTGTCTGGCGGGGTTCAGCGAAACGAGAGGGGTCTCGCCGGTGGTTTCATTGGTTGAACGGTTCAGCAGTGACCAGGCCTCGGCCAATTCGGCGTCGGCGTTGAGCGGATGTCCGACGGGCAGTGACGCTGCGTTCGCTGGCAGGCTCGCGATCTCGGCGGTGGTCAGGCCGAAATCGCCGCTCAGGCGCAATACTACCAGGGCCGTCAGCGCGCGGTGTCCGTCGGTAGCGGCGGCTTGCTCCAGGCGTTTTCGAGCGGCCCCGAGCAGCGCTTCGACCTGATCGACGCCGAGGGCCCGCGGCAGGGCGGGACGCTTCCCGGGCAGCGGCAAGGCTCCAGCGGTACCGCGACTCCGGCCCTCGATCTCCTGGTAGTCCGTCCAGACCCGCAGGGTGCACAACCGGCGGCGCAGAGTTGAATCGGCGACGCCCCGGGCGCGCTCCCAGGCCAGATAGCGGCTGACGGCCCGCGGCGTCGGGTCGTCGAGGGGGTCGCTGACGCCTGCCCCGGCGGCGTAGCGTGCGAAGGAGCGCAGGTCCTCGCCGTAGGCCCGAATGGTGGCCTCGGCCAGACCGCGCTCCTGACTGAGGTAGTCCAGAAAAGCCCGCCTGTGCTCCGCCGTTTCTGCGTTCACGGCGGCCGCCTAGGGAACCAGATCGAAGTATTGCAGGCGGTGGTTGCCGCCGTCGGCGACCCAGAGTCGACCCTCGTGATAGGCCGCCGCCGCGGGCAGGGTGAAGGCGCCCAGGCGCTCGCCCTGCTCACCGTAGTCGGCCAGGTGATCCACGGAGTAATCGAGGTAGTCGTAGAGGACCAGTTGTGACTGGGTGGCGTCGGTGACGACGAGGAGGTCGTCGGCCCGGCAGAGTCCCAGGGGCTGCTGCAGGCCGCCGCCGATGGTTCCCGACGGCTCGAAACCGCCGCCGTAGAAATAATCGTAGAGGTAGACCTCGCCGTTGAGGGCGTCGGAGACGGCGATGAAGACGCTATCGGAATCGGTTTCCAGCACGGCCAGGCCCACGGGGTTGTCCAGGGGGGCGCCGCCGCCGTCGTTGAGGGGGAAGCTGTAGAGGAAGGCGCCGTCGCTGCTCAGCAGAACCAGCTCGCTGTTGGTGGCGTCGATGATCAGCACGGCGTCTTGCTGGGGCCAGTAGGCCAGGTCGCCGGGCTCGCCGAAGTCGTCGGGTTGCGGCCAGCTCTCCAGGTGGACCCCGTCGGCGGCGTCGAACAGGTCGAGGCGATCGTTGATCGGATCGGCGACCAGCAGGGCGTCGCGGTCGGGAAGCCAGAGCACCGTCGCCGGAGTGTAGTCGGATTGGTCGGTGAAGCCGACGCTGTAATCCAGCGCACCGTCGGCGTGATAGGCGATCAGCTCGCCGGCCTCGGGATCGACTGTGAAGACCTCGCCGGTGTCGGAGAGGCTAAGGTCCGTGGGCAGCAGGTGCTGCCAGTCGTAGTCACCGAAAGCTCCCAGGCGTCCGGCGACGCGCAGGGTTAAATCGTCCACGCTGTGGGCGGTCAGCGAGAGGGTGGTGACCTGTCCCTCTTCGACGTCGGCCCGACCGGCGGCGGTATAGAGGATCACGCCGGCCTCGGCCACATCGACCTCGACCAGGCGATTGTAACCCGCCGGACAGTCGACCACACCGGAGGCCGAGTTGCCGTCGATCTCCAGTTCGGCCCAGATCTCCTCGGCGATGTCCCCGGCGGTGATTCGCACCCGGACGCTGTCGACGGCCTGGGCGTCGGCGAGGCCGCTCAGATCGAGGACCAGGCCGCTGTCGTCGGTGGTCAAACCCGCGGGATCGCAGGCCGTAAGTGCCAGCCCCAGGAGGGCGATGGCGATGATTGCTCGTTTGCCGTTCATGTCGTCTCCCCCCTAGTCCCAGTTGATGTTGATGCTGATTCCGCCTTCGTCGTCACCGTCATCGCCGCCGTCGTCATCCAGTTCGGCGGCGACCACGGCGGCCGTGGCGCCCACGACGCCCACGGCGCCGACGATGATCCAGGGGAAGCCCCCGGCGGCCGAGGTTCCGGCGACGGCGCTTCCGGCACCGGTCTGGGCGCCTTCGGTCAAGCTGGTCAGCGCGCCATCGGCGGCTCCGGAGAGGGCCACGCCGGGCAGGCTGAGCAGTCCGCCGGCCCAGCTCTCCAGGGCGGCGATCTCGGCCGCGGTCAGGGCGACGGGTTCGGCCAAAGCGCCCTCGACGGGCACCACGGCCTTGGTCGACTCGGTCAGAGTCACCGCCTCGCCGGTCGTCGTCTGCGTAGCCTCGACTTCGCCGTGGAGCACCTGGTAGGTGGTGGTGCCGTCCTCGGCCACCTCGGCGGCGAAGAGTGTTCCGCGCACCGATCCCGAGGCGCTGCGCGAGGAGACGCGGAAGCCCGCGCCGTCGTCGGCGGCGCCGTTGATGGCCGCCAGCACCCCGCCGTAGTAGGTATCGATGTCGTAGCTCGAGGTGGTGGTGGCCAGACGCACCCGGCTGTTGGAGCGGATGCGCACCCGCTGACCCGTGCCCAGGCTGATCTCGACACTGGAGTTGCGGGTGGCCTCGATGACGTCGCCCTCGTGGACGTCGTCGCCCTTGTCCAGCTTGTCGGTTTCACCGTCCCGGGTGACGGTCACCCGGCCGACGACCTCGACGACCTCGCCCAGGCGTCGGCCGAGGCCCAGTGAGGCCGGGGCCAGGGCCACTACGAGCAGGATAATGAGGGGAAGAGTAATCGACCTAGTTTTCATCGTGACTCCGTTCGGGCGGGTTTGGTGACAGGTTCGATTCTCAGTCGTACAGTCGTGGTTGTCGATGGAGCGGGTTGCCTGCTTCAGGTTTGGATTGCCACTAAACGGTATGGGGTCTCTCAGCGGCAACGGCCCGCTTTTGTTGCCGCAACTCATTCTGAAAAGGGCGGTTGGATGGTAGCGATTATTCGAGCCGACTGGGCTGTCAGGGGCGAATCACCTTTGCTTGACACATCATCAGGCTGCTGGTTCACGCGGCACGGTGCTGCTTCATCGGCTACTTGAAGCTGTTTGTGACGCCGTCATTCATCGCTGTAGGCATCACACACGCTCCCTGACCAGCCAACTCCAACTCTAAGCGTCGAACCACTTTGAAAAAGCTGCTGATACGAGGCTATGTCAAAGAGGTCTTTGCCCTCCGGCCTTCCAAACGCGGTGCTAACTCTTTGTAAGCGCTTGTTTATATGGCACTTAAAAGTGTAGCATCGCCCTCGAGGCCCATGGCGTCAAGCAGTTGATTTAAGAAGTCAGCGACGTCTATCGGGGGATCCCAAGAATGTGGAAGCCAACTTGCCCGCCACAGACAGCTTGCCCGAGGTGTGCGCCCGGTTGCCTGATAAGTGAATAAATCTTAACATTATCCAGTAACACAGTGATTCGTAGCGGTTGAGTGATCCATCGCTTGCTATCTCAACATCTTGCTCAGCTTTGATTTTGAAGATATGAGCAAATCTCAATCTGGGAGTCGATCCGGCAACACGGCGTCGTACAGATCGGGGCCGCGCGCGAAACTGGCGGATAAAAGCGCTCCCAGCCGACGAATCCCCCATCACAAATCTGGGGTTAAATGCTGGTCTCCAATTATTCTGCTTGGCCTTCTCGGCCGAATCAGTCGTCTCAGTCGTCTCAGTCGCCTCAGTCACCACCTTTATCGTCTATCGCCATTTTCTTATTGAACAATTAAAGTATATCACCTCCGGGGCGCTCTGACCAGCTTCGGCTGTGCTTGACGACCCGCGGGGCCGCTGATATAGTTTACTGGTAGATAAACGCCCTAGTTGACTGATTAATGATTACTTAAGCTCCCACCGCCGGTCCGCCGCGGCTGTGGCGACCGCCAACCGATGGCTGTCTTTGCTCCGGTGAACCACCGCCGGGGTTGGATCGGGCCGCAACCCGAGGCTGTTTGGTTGAGGAGTAGCGCACCCTCTCGAGCCATCACGTCGATAGAGGATGTAGACCTCACGGGCTGGAGCTTGGCGCCCCCAACAGCTTACAAAAGATGAGGTCAAGGCGGATATCATCAAGGGAATTATCACCCGAAACTGAAACTAAGTCGAAAACGCTAATGAGCGGCATTTAGAAAGGAAGTGCCGACAACTATCTCACGCAAGGCTGTTTTTCGACGCGACAAAAAAGATATCATACCTGCTAAAGTCGCTATATGAAAACGTATAGTCATACTTAAACCTGGGATGCCTGGGATGCGAAGCAGGAGTCGCGATTTCCCGACTCTCAGCGTGCTCATAGAAGCGCCCTCTTAAGAGCAAGTCTGGTTTTCCGCCACCAGGCAACGCACAAACAGGGACAACCTGCAAAGCTAAAAGCCACTACATATCAAGCTAATAGAGATATATGTCTGGTCAAGTACGTGTGAAAACCCCTTCATCAATTGGGGAAGGGATCGTCACGATAAACCCGATATGCTTGATTCCTTCATGGGGCTGTTTCAGGGCTGATCATGCTCAAACTCGTCTCGCTTAAAAGGTCAACTCAAGGCGGCAGAGGGACGATGAAAAAGTTTGGCTCTATA
>WJMB01000307.1 GCA_014728185.1 Candidatus Coatesiibacteriota bacterium | reverse complement strand
GTTTCTTGCAGCGGAGCGGGGCGGCCACCTGGTCGAACCCGCCGCGCCTTCCGCAAGAAACGTGCCAAAGCCGGGGCGCTCCCGACGCCTTTGGCGGGAAATGTCGCTGGAGCCGGTTTTGCCAAGGTCCGCACTAGACGGGCTCCCCCGGCGTTTCTCACCATCTCCCTGCGCATATGCGAAAAGAGTGTTATAATGTAAATTGACCCTATTCGCGCAACAGGAGGATAGATGGTTAGGGAAAACTGCTGGGAGTACATGGGCTGCGGGCGGGAGGCCGGGGGCGACCGGGTCCACGAGTTCGGCGTCTGCCCTGCCTACAACATCGACAAATACAACGGTTTCAACGCGGGTCGCAACGGCGGGCGCTACTGCTGGATGGTCGAGGGCACACTATGCCAAAACACCATCCAGGGCAACTGGGCGCAGAAGATGAGGCACTGTCTGACCAAGTGCGAGTTCTTCAAGCACGTTCAGGCCCAACAGGGCGGGTCGTTGAAGTACTAGCGTCGACCGTCATCGCGATCGATCCTTCACACCTTCCGGGATAGTAGCTCAATGTTCCGACTCTCCATCCGCGTCAAGCTGGCCCTGACCATCCTGTTGTTGATGGCGCTGCTGACCGTGGTGCTGATCTGGCGGCTGGAGGCCGAGGCCCGGCAGCGCGCCCTGGGCGAGATACGTCTGCGCGGCCAGTCCCTGGCCCGCATTCTGGCGGTCAACGCCGCCGCCGAGCTGGCCGCCGGTGACGACCTCTCGCTGATCGATCTGGTCAATGGGGCCACCCAACTGCCCGATGTGCTCTACGCGCTGATCGTCGACGACGCGGGCACGGTGGCAGCCGTCTCTCCAGCGGCGCCTTCGATCGACTCCGCCGGCGGCTACAACCCCCCGGCCCTCTTCGAGGAATACCGCGCCCCCGAGGGCGAGACCATCAGCGAGGGCGACCTGGAGGACACGGCGGTCAGGTACGCCGGGGAGCCGGGCCGTGACATCGCCGTGCCGGTCCTCTTCGAGGACATCAGCCGCTCGGTGGAGCTGGGCGAGGTCCACGTCGGGATCAGTGAACAGCCGATGCTGCGCGCCGCCGCCGAGATCCGCTCCACGGTCTTCACCATCGGCGGCATCGCCCTGGCGGTCTCGCTGGTGCTGGCCGTGCTCTACGGCGTGGTGATCTCCCGGCCGCTGCGCAAGCTGGCCCAGGGCGTCCAGCGCATCGGCCGTGGCGACTTCGACCACCGACTGGGCCTCTGCCGCCGTGACGAGATCGGCGAGCTGGCCTGCGCCGTGGACGCCATGGCCGAGAACCTGCAACAGAACCGTTTCATCCGCAACGCCTTCCGCCTCTACGTCAGCCGCCAGGTGGCCGACCAGATCATCTCCGACCCCGAACGCCACAAGGCCCAGACGCGGGGGGAGCGCCGCGAGGTCACCGTCCTCTTCGCCGACATCCGCGACTTCACCCCCCTCTCCGAGCGCCTGGAGCCCGAGGAGGTCGTCGGTCTGCTCAACGACTACCTGGGCCAGCTCACCGAGGCCGTCTTCGCCTATGACGGCACCCTGGACAAGTTTATCGGCGACTGCGTGATGGCCGTCTTCGGCGCGCCTCTGGACCAGCACGATCACGCACTGCGCGGCGTGCTGGCCGCCCTGGAGATGCAGCGCGGCATCCGGGACCTCAACGCGCGGCGCGTCACCGCGGGCAAGACCGTCGTCGAGATTGGTATCGGTATGTCCTGCGGCCAGGCCGTGGTGGGCAACATCGGCTCCGAGGAGCGCCTGGACTACACGGCCATCGGCGACACGGTCAATCTGGCCTCGCGGTTGGAGGGCCTGGCCGGCGGCGGCGAGATCGTGATCAGCGAGGAGGTCCACGGCTTCGTCGGTGAGTATATCGCCGCCCGCCGTCTCGAGCCGCGCCGGGTCAAGGGTAAGCGCGAACCCGTGATCAGCTACGCCGTCGAGGGCCTCGAACCCGGCGCCGAGTTCCCCGGCGGGATCCGGCGCGTCGAGGTCGCCGAGCGCGGCGTCTCGGCCGATGAGCTTGTCGATAAACTTGAGGGAGAAGGGGAGTTCGAGAAGGGGAGGCTGTGAGAGACATCGGGGATTCGCGGACGGTTTACAACTGGGGCGGTTTCATCTTCGTCACCGGCCTGCTCGGCGCGGCGCTGACGGGCCTGGGCGCCTGGCTGCTCCTCGACGGCCTGCTGCCGGTCTTCATCGGACGGCAGCTCGTCCTCTTCGCGGCGGCCGGACTGGCCGCCGTCACGGGTCTGCTCTACTTCGGCCATCCCGCCGGCGCCGCCGGGGTCGTCGACTACGTCCCCCACCCTCTCACCGGCCGGGACCTGGGGGTTTTCCTGCTCAAGGCCCTGTTGCTGGTCTGGCTCTACCTGGGCCTGCCCTGGGTGACCGGTTGGTTCACCGGCGGCGTCGAGGAGACGATCGCCGGGCTGAACTCCCTGCATCTGGTCGGACCCTGGCAGGCCCTGGGCGCGGTGGGGCGAATCGGTACCCTGGCCGAGTGTTTGCTCTTCCTGGCTCTGCTGCCCCTGATCTACCTGGGCTTCAACGCCCTGATGTTTCTGCTCAACGCCTTCGAGGGCGAGAAAACGACGGCCCACAAGGTCCTGGCCGTCATCGTCGGTGTGCCGCTGAGTCTGGGGCTGGGGCTGGGCGGCCTGGGCGCCCTGGTGATCGCCAGCTTCGCCAACTTCCTGGGCGCCTTGGGCTTTCTGTTGATCCTGATCGTCTTCGCCGCCGTCACCGGCGGCGTGGTCTATCTGGTCACCCTGCCCTGGCGGCGCTCCTGAACGGGGCTCAGTGCCGCACAGCTGAGCGGGTGCCGGCGACGAAGATCAAGCCCAGCCAAGCCTGAGCGCCCAGCGTCGACCAGCCGACGATCAGGGCGCCGAAGAGGGCGGCGAAAACGCCCCAGGCGTCGCTGGAGAGCCGCTCGCTCCAGTCGGGCAGGTAGTCGACCTCACCGAGGACGCGCAGCGCGGCGTCCAGACCCAAGCGGCTGAGCGCGGCGACTGCGGCGGCTAGTATCAGCCGCGGCTCCAGCGAAACGAAGCGGGCGGCGTCGAAGAGCCAGTACCAGAGCCAGCCCGCCACGGCGCACCACAGCGCGGCCTTGCCGGCGCCCAGGGCGCCCCGGGCCAGGGTCTCCAGGGGCTTCTCGCGGCTGCGCAGCGCACGCAGCGACTCGGCGGCTCCGCCGCCCAACACGATGGTCCAACCGGCCAACACCGGACCGAAGGCCAGCAACAGGCCGAACTCCATCGTCCGCACCGGATCCAGCGTCGTGTAGCGGTACCAGGCCCGGCTGACCTCGGCCGCCGTTAGCAGGATCAACCCCGGGATCAGCACCCACCTGGGCGGCAGGGGCGCCGCCAGGCGCGGGGCGGCCAGCACGGTGTAGAGACCCAGGGCGGCCCAGCCGACCAGCCCGGCGGCGATGCGCGCCAGATTGCCCGCCGTTTTACGTCGCTTGCTCTTGGTGGCCACGCTCCTCCCGGGTTTGGATGACGCAACGCTGCTTATGATAGCACGAAGCGCGGTGGATGACCCGGCGTCATGAACGGCCGTTCCGAGCGACCCTGCCCCAGGAGACAGCGGACGGTCGCCATGGCAATCAAGACGCCTTTTCCGCTATACTCTCAACTGTACTGGAAGCAGTGTCTGTCCTCGATCGGCAACGTCGCTCTCGAACAACCACACGCCGCCCACCACGACGGCGACCGATCCAAGGGCGGGGAGCGAACCAGAGGATGTAAACAGGGGACGAACCGGGGGACGAAGCATGGAACTCAACGAACTCAGCCAGTTCAACCTCTTCAAGGACCTCGAGGCCGAGGAGCTGAAGAAGGTCCATCAACGGCTGCACAAGCACACCGCTGA
Organism: Candidatus Coatesiibacteriota bacterium; assembly: GCA_014728185.1. Lineage (GTDB taxonomy): Bacteria > RBG-13-66-14 > RBG-13-66-14 > RBG-13-66-14 > RBG-13-66-14 > WJMB01. The sequence continues at coordinate 5,837 of WJMB01000307.1, read as the reverse complement.
GCCCGAGGAGCAGTTGATCAACGAGGGCGAGCCTGGCAAACGCCTCTACCTGATCTCCCAGGGCAAGGTCAACGTGCTCAAGATCATCGACGCCGACCGCAGCAAGGTGCTGGCCACCCTGGGGCCGGGCGCGGTGATGGGTGAGATATCGATCCTCACCGGCGGACCGCGCACGGCCAGCGTGATCAGCGAAACGGCCACCGAGCTCTACTACCTGGAGCGCGAGGAGTTCGTCGAGCTGATGCACGAGATCCCGGACATCGCCATCAACCTGGCCCGGCTGATGTGCGAGCGCCTGCGCCGCGCCGATCGCGAGATCCGTCAGGTGCTGCTCAACCCGCTCTAGGCCGAGGCCGGCGCTCAATGAACCACGCGAGTGGCTCGATAGCTGTCAGAAGCCGAAACCTTCGGCTTTACAACGATCTTGAATCCTCAATCACCAAACCGCCTCCGGAGGCGGTTTTTCTTAATGGCTGTCACTCGTACTTAGAAAAGTAGGGATTATCACCTGAAACTGAACCCACGTCGAAAACGCAAATGAGCGGCTTTTAGAAAGGAAGTGCTGACAACTATCTCACGAAAGACTTTTTACTCGACGAACCAAAGTGCTTTCATACCCGCCAAAGCCGCCGTTTGAAAGCGTTTAGTCTCACATTTCCTGGGATGTCAGGATGCAAATCAGGAGTCGCGACTTCCCGACTCTCAGCGTGCTCATTAAAGCGTCCTCTAGAGCAAGTCTGGTTTTCCGTCAGCAAGCAACGCACAAACAGGAACAACCTCCACAGCTATAAGCCACTACATATCAAGCCAATAGCGATATATGCCTGTTCAAGCCGTGTGATAATCCCGAAAAGTATACACCGCTATTGGCTTTCATAGATGCTTAAGAACTCATTCCCTGTTGGCTATCTTGAAGATGGTTTTTGGCACTCAAGGTAGACTAGCTCAGAAAAATGTTGAAAGGGAGGGAGCAGCGGCTTTTAATTGCCGTCCTGGATAACCGGGTAGAGAAGGAAGCTAGGAGCATTGAAGTGCAAACTCTTGCAGTTCCAGGCAGCTTAATCCCTCATCGTAATGCTCCCTTTCATACAACAGGATTACAACCAGTCCTTAACACCCCTCCCTGAGTTTTCGGTATTGGCTCACTTTCTTGTGATGCGCCCGCCTTTGCATAGTTGTAACAGCGGCGGATCAAACAGCCCCGGCTGTCGGAATCACTTTCACGGCGGTGATGAGCGCAACAGGCCCCGCCCATCAAGACACCTGTCGTGCATCGGCCATTCCCTTCCAACTGCCCTATCTGAATACGCTTGGCATCACGGAACATGTTTAGACCAACTCCGGCTGGTTGGGAGCGGCTTGCTGGACCGTCATCCCCTCCCGGGAAATGCTCCGTTTTTGATCAGACATTCATTTAGCACACCCTTGATGCTTGTTATTAACACACTTAAAAGCTAATAACAATCCGCTGTCAGGACAAATCACGATCCTGTCCGGACAGGGTATGCGATCCCTTGCGTTGCGCGAACACCGCGATCCGCCGCAGCTAAATGATCGGAAACCAGACACGAAAAGGGGACCGCTCTCGCGGTCCCCTTATTCATCGCGTATGGCTCTCTGGACCTACTGTCCCGGGTTGGCGGGCATCTCGAAATCCTCCATGCCCTCCATGCCCTCGAACTGCTCCATCATGGCTTCGAGCTCGCCCATGTCGTACTCGCCGCCCTCGGGCATCTCGTCGAAGTCGAACTCCATGCCCTCCATCTGGGCGCTGAGCTCGCCCATCATCGCGCTCATCGCCAGGGCGCCCTCGAGCATCCCCTCGATCTCGCGGCGGCCGAACTCCTGCAGCTCGGTGACGGTGAAGCGGCTCTCGGCGTCCTGTTGACCGAAGCCGGACAGGGTCAGCACGTCCTCTCCGTCGGCGACGACCTTGACCAAGCCGAAGAAGGGAACCATCGGCGAGTAGTAGATCTCGGTAACGCTGTCGTCCTGGGTGATGCGCACCAGGTTGGTGGCGATGGTCTCGCCGTCGATGACGAAGTCCTCACCGGGCAGGGTCTCGAAGGTCGGCTCGACGGTCTCTTCGTCGGCCTCTTCTTCGATCTCGTCCTCCTCCATCTCTTCCATCATGTCCGCTTCGAGAGCCACCAGGCTCTCGAGCATGGCGATCAGGTCGGGCATCATCTCGCGGCTGAAGTCAACGACCTCGCCGATCTTGACATCGAAGGCGTTCTTCTCGTCGACCTGGACGTGGAGCTTGAGCAGGTTGGCCTCGATCTCGTCGAGCAGTTCGGTGAGTTCCTTTTCCATCTCGGCGGCGTCGAAGTCCTCCATCTGCGGGTCCTCGACGTAATCGCCGAACATGTTGTCGCTCTCGCCCTCAGGATCGCGGTACCAGCTACGCATGTCGCCCAGGGCTTCCTCGAAGTTGCCCTTGTCGATCAGGGCGCGCAGGATCAGTTGCTCGCCCTTGCTCTCACCCAGGGCGGCGTCGAGCCAGTAGCCCTCGCCGCTCTTGTCGGTCAGCCCCAGGTAGGCGAAGCCGTCCTCGGGCATCTCGTACTCGACCCACTGACCGACGGCGATGTCGGCCTCCTCGAAGCTCTCCAGCAGGTCCTCGGTGTCGGCGGCCTCTTCCTCGCTTTCCTCCTCGCAGGAAACGAAAATGAACAGACCCAGAATCAGGATCAGCCCCAGTATCCAGATATGGCTTTTCATGTACTTCCTCCTTAACTATGGTTGGGGGAAACTGGTTGCATAACCAAGTAATAATAGCAGGTTGGCGGCTGATTTGCGAGTCTTTCGACTCAGAAGCCTGCCTATCAAAAACCCACATCGAGGACCAGCCGGGCCTGGACCACGCCGTCGGCCAACTCGGCCTCGGCGGGCACGGCGTAGACCACCTCGAGCCCCCCGCCGCCCAGGTCGACGAAGACCCCCACCCCGTAGCTCCAGGCCATCTCCCAGCCGCCGACCTCCAGCAGGGGAAGGATGGAGGCGGGCAGACGGTAGAGGCCGTCGGCGAAGGCGAAGGCCCGGCCGCTGTCACCCAAACGCAGACGGTACTCCAGGCTGCCGCCCAGGTAGCGATCCGTGGGCAGCTCTTCGGCCCGGTATCCCCGGGGACCCGCCGCGCCGCCGAGGTAGAACAGGTCGGCGATGGCCGGGTGGGTCAACCAGGCGTAGCCGCCCTCGAGGGCCAGGGCCAGCGTGTGGGGCTCGACGGGGGTCCAGTGAAAGGCGCTCCGGGCCGTCAGGCGCAGGGGGCTGCCGCGCTCGGCGCTGTACCAGCGGCGTCCGGCCTCGCCGCGCAACTCCAGCACCAGTCCCCGGCGTGGGTTGAGCGGCTCGTCGCGGTCGTCGAAGAGCATCCCGACCCCCAACCCCAGGTAGGAGCTCTCACCCCGGTCTCGCTCGGAATCCAGGGAGCCGCGCAGACCGCCGACCAGGGTCAGGCGGGGTGTCAGGTGGTGCTCGTAATCGATGCTCAGGGCGTCGCTCCGGCGCTCGGGGCGGCGCAGACCGCTGAGGTCGGCGATCAGGTCTGCGGAGCCGCCCAGGCGGCGCTCGCGGTAGTTCAGGCGGTAGTCGGCGTCGTCGATGTCGCTGCGCCGGAAGAGCAGGTGCAGGTCCCGGGGGCCGCCGATACGCAGCCAGTCCAGCTCGGCCTGACCGTAAAGGCCGGTCTCGCCGTCACCGGTGGGATAGAGACCCAGGGCGCCGTCCAGGCGCAACCGAGCCCCGGGCTCGAGCTCGACGACGACCACGCCGTCGTCGGGCTCCCAGCGCAGTGCGACGTCACGGTAGTAGCCGCTGGACGTCAGGCGGCGGCGGGCGTTGTCCAGCGTGGCGGAGTTGAGGACGGCGCCGGTCTCCAGGCCGCTGACCCGCCGGGCCGTCGCCTCACCGCTCGGGCCGTCCACGCCGCTGAAACACACCGCCTCGACGGTGACCGGCCGACCCTCTTCGATCTCGAGATGCAGGGAGGCCCGGTCGCCCTCCAGGCTCAACCCGCCCAGGCGCACCTCGGCCTCCAGCAGACCGTGCTCGGCGCAGAGGGCGACGACGGCGCCGCGCAACCCCCGGGGGCCGTCACGCCGCCAGCCGGCCCGGGCCGCCGCGTCGATCTCCCGGGGATCGAGCAGAACGGCGCCGTTGATCGTCAGCTCATTCAGCACGGCGCGAGGTCCGCGCCGGACATCGACGGCGATGATCACCCCGCCGCCGACACGCTCCAGCGAGCTGCGGATCGCGGCGTCGAAGTAGCCCTCGGCGGCCAGGCGGGCGGCGGCCGAGGACAAGAGCGCGTCGATCTCCTCGGCGGCTTCGGCGTCGTAATCGAAACCGAGCTCGAGCCCCTCGAGCTCGGGCAGCTCGTCTCCCGTCACCTCCAGCGCCAGCAGCGGCTCGTCGGCGACGGCCGTTGAGCCCGGGGCGAGAAGAAGCGCCCAGAGCACTTGCGCGAAGCAGGCGGCGGGTCTATACTTGAAACGTTGAGGTAACGTGCCCGTACCTCCGCGAGGTGAAATGCCATGCGAAAACAAACGGAAAACAGCGACACCGCCTCCTGGCGCACCGAGGTTCTGGTCTGTCCCCAGTGCGGCGACCGCCTCGAGGCCGGCACCGGCGACCGTGTCTTTACCTGCAAGCGCTGCGAGACGGGCTACGAGCTGGGCGGGGACGGTCTGCGGGAGCTCAAGGCCAACCACGTCTACCTGGGCTGGTGGCTGCGCAACCGCCCCGCGGGACCGGCCGGAGCCGACGACGAACGCATCGTCTCGCTGCCCTTCTGGCGTTTCGAATTGGCCGCCCCGCAAGAAAAACCCAGCGCGGAGCAGCAGGCCCGCGTCCCCGCCGAGGTGCGCCGTCAGATCAGCGAGCGGAGCCGCTTCGATCTGAGCACCCGCCGTGTCTACGCCTACCTGCCTGCTTTCCGCACCCGCAACCTGGGCAGCGCCTTCGAGGCCGCCGCGGCGATCACCGACACCCAACCCGAATACGAACTCAACGCCGGTGCGCGTTCCAACGGCGCCACCTACGGCTCCCGAGAGGCCGCCAAGCTGCTCGACGCCGCCGTGGTCTACCAGGCCGGCAAGTCCCCAGGTCTGGCGCTGACGGGCTTCTGCCGCCGCCGGCCGCCCGAGCTGATCGGGGTGCCCTTCGAGGTCGAGGGCGGCGAGCTGGTCGAGGGGGTCTCGGGAACTCACCTGCCCCTGGAGGAGATCGACGCCGCTCTGCTCGACAACCGGCCGGATTAAGCCCGGCTCTGAGCCAAGAAGCGCCGCTTCCCACCGGCCCCGTCGAAGGGGCCGTTCGACTTATAAGTCGCGCGTTCTCAACCTGGGATTTTTAACTCAAACCGGGACATTTATTTAGGGATTGCATACCGCTTTCGGACCCGATCATGATTGTATCCTGTTGATAATAGGGGTGATGATCTTAAGATACCTGTCACGAGACGGGCGGTTGAAAAGTGGCGGCTAAGAAGAGCGTCATCCTTAGAAAGCCTGGATATCCGCACACCTGTCCATGTCCTGACAGCAGATCGCCACTGAGTCTGAAATGTCGTAATGTCGTAACAACAGGTAATAAGGGTAGGGATCGTATACCGTGTTCGGACCGATACCTGTATGTAACGTGCTGTTAACATACGGGATGGGCTGTGTTATTCTGTCACAAAAAAGGGGGCCAAAAAGTGGCAGAAAACCGAGCAACCGACCGGCACATTTGTTGCCCAAAATGTAACCATAGGGCGCACTATAAGTTGGCCGATGGCAGATGTAAATGCAAGAATTGCGGTAAGAAATATACCCACCGGCCAAGATATACAAAGC
>WJMB01000306.1 GCA_014728185.1 Candidatus Coatesiibacteriota bacterium | reverse complement strand
GTTCTTGGACCGGTTCTTGGTCTCTTTTCTGACTCAGTAAACTGGATAAAGCGCCTGTCTGCTACTGAGGTCCAACCAGGTACCGGATTGCACATTACCGGTCATTCAGCATTGGCGGCTTCGAGCTTACCCGGTCTGACCGACAGCTATTCGGCTGCCCGCGTGAAAGAGCGGGTACTGGTCCGTCGCCGCATATCGGTCGCCGTTTAGCGACAGCGGTTGGAGCTGCAATGCATTGTTTGACAATCAATTAGCAATATGTGAGGTTCCAAATGCGGGTGCTGGTCTCCAGGCTGTTACGGAATGGGGCTTGCTGATTGGTTTGTGTTGTTGTAGAGCTTGAGCGGTCCAAACAGCACATATCACCCGCCCAGACGGCGGAACCGTGAGAAACCGGTCGGCGAAACAAGGAACCGCAAGTGTTGATCAGGAACGCAACCAGTATAGGGGGCCGGGCGGCGGCGGTCAAGGTGCTGCTCTGCCTCGTCGCGGTCGTCTTCCCGGCTCCGGCCGACGGCTGGAGCGAAGCCGTCGAGGCGGCCCGGGCCGGTGAGACGAGCCGGGCGGTCGAGCTGCTCGAAGGTTACCTGGACGCCGGCGGACCATTCAGCGACGCCTCGCGCACCCGTTACGAGACCCAGCTCTTCCTCTGGCGGGTCGAGCTGGGCGGCGGGCGCGCGGCTCTGGATGAACTTTTGGAGTTACCCGAGCATTCGACGGTCCTCGAGCCCGCCGCGCCGCCGCTGGGAGCCTACCTGGCCGAGGATCCGGCAGGGCTGGATTACTTCCTGAGTTATCTCGAGATCCGGCCGGAGTGGCGGCCCCACACCGGGATGATGGCCGCGGCGGCCCTGGCGGTGGATACGACGGCGGCGGCCCGACTGGCCGGGGTCAATCCGGCGGCCGGCCGTTCCGTGCTGCGCGATCTTGCCGACGATCCCGCCGCCGCGGCGGTGGCCCTGGCGGCCTACGGCGGCGATCCCTCCACGTTGGACGTGGTCACCTGGAGGGTCTGGCTGGAGCTGGTCGCCGGCGCCCGGGGGGAAGCCGTGGCCGTCGAGGCCGCCGGCGAGCGGTTGCGCCTCGATCCCGACAGTACCGACGTGCGCCTGGAGCTCTCCCGCCGGCTGCGCGAGGGCGGCGAGCCGGAAGCGGCGCTGGAGCTCTGGGCTGGTCGCGGCTACACCGGCGATAACCGACCGGCCCTGGAGCGTGGCGAGTGCCTGTTCGCCCTGGGTCGAACCGAAGAGGCGGTGGAGTCCTGGCTGGAGCTGCTGGACATCCCGCCGCTGACCACGGGCCGGGTGCGTCAGACGGCCGGGGTGCTTTCCGACCACGGCCTCTTCGAGCGAGCCCTGGCCCTGCTTGAGGACCCGCCCACGGGGACCTTCACCGACTACGCCCGCCCGTTGATCGAGCTCCACGAAGCCCGGGGCGACACCGCGTCCGCCGTCGAGACGGCGCTGGAGCTCCTCGAACTTCAGCCCGGCGCGGCTTGGGCCGTCGACGATCTGCTGGAATACGGCGCCGAGCGGGAGACCGCCTTGATCGTCGTCGAGGCCCTCGAGGGCCGCGGCGGCAACATCATCGACGCCCTGCGGCTTGAACTGGCCCTGGAGCCCTGGGCTCTGATCGTCGTCGAGGAAGACGGCCCTCTGGCTCACCCCCTGCGTCCCTCCGAGCGGCGCTACGAGCTCGACGAGGCGGCCCGGCGCCTCGTCGAGGTTGAACTCGAACGCTGGTCCGAGGAGGGACTGCCCGAGCGCTTTCCCCTGAGCAACCTTCACGGCCTGCTGATGCGGGCCGGCGCCCTGGGCCTGGGCGTCGAGGTACTCGACTGGATGCATCGCCTGCTCGAGCTGCCCGACCTCACGGGGCGCAACCGCCTAACCCTGGCCGAGGCCGGACTGGAGGCCGCCGCCGGTTGCGATGCGCCTGCGGACGTCGAGCGACTCGAGGCCTTGCGGGACGAGTTTTATGAGCACGAGGAGGCGGCTCGATTGATCGCCCGCCGGCTGGCCGACGGCGGCGAGACCGCCCGGGCGCTGGGCGTTTTGGAGGAGCTGGAGCCCACCGCCGACGTCCTGGCCGCCCGCGCCCTGCTGCTGCTGCGTCGGGGAGAGCCCGCCGCCGCTGAAGGGCTGCTCGCCGATATCGACCCCGCGGCCACCGACCGCCGCGAGCCGCTCTACGCCGTCGCGCTGACCACCGCGCTGAACAGCGGTTTCATTGATCAGCCGGACCTCGAGGCGGCCCTTGAGCCGGCCCGGCGCTTCGTCCAGCTCCACGGCGACGACCCCCGGGCGCCGCGGCTGCTGCGCTTCATTCTCGAGGCCTCCCTGGAGCTGACCGAGGGTGGCGGCGAAGCCTTCGGCGCCCTGCAGCGGGCCTGGGCCGCCGAGCTGGCCGGTGACGCCGCCGCTGAGCGCCGCGAGCTCGAGTCCATCCTCGACGAGGGCGGACCCCTGGCCGAGGAGGCGCGCCTGCGACTGGCCGAGCTCCACCTGAGCCGGGACCGGTACACCGAGGCCCGGGCGATGCTGGAGCCCCTGCTGGTCGGGGAGGGGCTCGAGTCCGCCGATCGAGCCCTGGCGCTGGCGGCCTACCTGGAGGCCGATTTCCTCGCCGACCGGGAGGCCGCCGTCGAGCTGCTGATCCGCCTGGTCGAGGAGCACCCCCGCTCGGTTCTGCTCGAGTACGCCCGCCGAGGTCTGGCGGTCCTGGCCGGGTGAAACCAGCCGGTCGGGGCGACAGACCCTGAAGGTGGCTGAATCGGTTCGGGCGGACCTTAAGGTCCGCCCGATGTTCAATCCGTCATCGACCGCCGCGCTGCTCAGTCCCGACTGAAGTGGGAGAAGAGCGGCGGCGGCAGCTCGCGCTTGAGGCCGTCGGCGCCCAGCAGGCGCAGGCCCTCTTCGGGTTCGACCACCCGTCCGATGGGCGTCAGCCGGTGCTCGGTGCGCTCCATCCCCGCCGGGCCGGTGATCAGCAGACGGAAGTCCTCACCGCCACCGCAGGCCAGCTCGAGGGGCTCCAGCCCCATCGCGGCCGCGGCGTTGACCAGGGGCGCTGGCAGCGGCAGGCTCTCTGCCTCGATCAGCAGGCCAACCCCCGAGGCCGTCGCCAGGTGCTCCAACTGCTCGGTGAGGGAGTCCGAGGTGTCGGCGGCCGAGGTCAGCAGGCCGTCGCGCCAGAGGGCCGCGCCGAGTTGGAGTTCGATCTCGGGTTGCAGGAAGGCCTTGCGCAGCTTCTCCGAGCCGGCGATGTCGTCGTCGGGGTGGGTCAGATGCCACCAACCGCCGGCGGCCTGGCCCGTCGGTCCGCTCAGGTAGACAACGTCGCCGGGGCGGGCGCCGTCGCGGCCTCCCGTGGCCCAGGTGTTGGGGCGTCGGCCGATGACGACCACGTCGATGGTCAGTGGACCACGGGTGACCACCAGATCGCCGCCGACGAAGACCAGCTTGTTCCAGTCGTTGACATTGAAAGGCAAAGAGATTTCATTGGCCGCCCGTCCCAGGCCGCGGTAGAGGCGTTCGAGGAGCTCGAGCTCGGTTTCCGGGTCGGCGGCGACGCTGAGCAGCAGCCACTGCGGGACGGCGCCGAAGGGCGCCAGGTCGCTGACGGCGGCCAGCACGGCCCGGAGTCCGGCGTCCTCGGCCCCCATGACCTCCAGGTCGAAATGCGTTCCGGCCACCTGAACATCGGTGCTCAGCACCAGATCGTGACCCGCGGTCGGGCTGACCACGGCGGCGTCGTGCCCCGGACCCAGGCGAACGCTCCGGGCCAGGGAGCGGCTGATGCGGTGCAGGCCCGAACCGGGCTGGCGCTCCTCGCGCTTGGTGCGCAGCAGGTCGTCGGGGGTCCGCAGGACGTCACCGGAGCTGTAGAGCAGTGAGCAGAGGCGCTCGACGGCCCGCCGTTCACTGATATCCTTGAGTAACATGACTCCTCCGGGGCTTCGCGGGGGGGACGGCGGGATGCTCGAGCGGCGGCCGATGTCGTCCCGTGTGGGAGCGGGGATGGCAAGGGGTGCCGGTCGGCCGGGTCGGGTTCCTCTTGATTCATCAAGTTAAGTATAGCAGACTCACCGGCGGCAAGTCCCGCACAGGTGATGATTGCTCCCCAGCCCGGCCTGCGAACGCCTGCGAACGCGAGGGAACGGGGTTTGCGAGAAAGGCTTGATGAGAGTTTGTCACGATTGGAGAAAATGCCGCTTAACTAGAAATCGAGCCCTTACTGTGCTAGACTAAGTTAATCTTTGGCCGAAGTGGTGATGGGTCATTGCTTGTCAAACAACTCCGAGCGCCGGAAGCAATCCGCCAATGGACGACCGCCGCCCTGTGACCTTCGGCCCCTTCAATCGGCCCCTTCAATCGGCTCCGATCAATCACCCCAGGTCATCGCCGCGAGGTTGATATGCCGGCCGGGAATCACTATCATTGAAGCGCTTCGATGGATAATCGCCCTGGTTCAATCTCCCAAGCACCGACAAACCGTGGTTCTGTGAACAACCGCGTAAGATACGCGGGTCAGCCCGTCCGGAAACCCGGACGGACTACGAAAGGAGAAACGAGATGAAGAAGTTCCTGCTTATCGCTCTGATCGTCGCCCTGGCCGTCCCGGCCTTCGCCATCGACAAGAACGGCCTGCTGGGCCTGGGCGCCAAGGCTTTCTACTGGGTCCCCATGGGTGACTTCGGCAACGCCTACGACGGCAGCTTCGGCGGCGGCGCCAAGGTCTCCTACGGCCTGGCCGATCAAATGGAAGCCTTCGGCGAGTTCTGGTACGGCGCCGCGTCCTTCAACGAGGACTTCTGGGGTGACAACGCTCCCGAAGACGTCGACACCACCTACTATCTGACCACCTTCCAGATCGGCGCCCGCTTCAACTTCTCGCCCTACAGCGAGTTCGATCCCTACATCCAGGCCGCGGGCGGCTACTACACCTGGCAGTACTACACCGTCACCGATGACGGCGGTCAGTGGGGCGACGCCTCCGACGACAAGTTCGGCATCAACCTGCGCGCCGGCGCCGAGTACTTCTTCCAGCCCAACATGAGCCTGGACATCGGCGTCGACTACAACAGCATCTTCAACGTGACCGTTCCCGTCAAGGACTGGATCGACGACTCCGATCACAGCCAGGGCTGGAATTGGCTCTACGAAGAGCAGACCGTCAGCGCCATCACCGCCGGCCTGGGCGTCAACATCTACTTCTAGCCCGGACCATCCAGAGGTAACGAAAAAGGGGACCCCACGGGGTCCCCTTTTTCGTATGGACGGTGAGTCGGTGGAAAACGATAAACATGAAAGTGAACCACGGCTCCGGACGATCGATGACGACGGCTGGTTGATCTGCGGCCCCGCAATCACGCCGCAGGGCCTTGACTGTGTCGGTGCCACGCAGTCGGCCGCTCTCAACCACCATTCTTGTCTCAGGTTTTCGGGATGCCCGTCGGGATCGATGGCCCCGCGATCATCGGTTTCCTTGGGGATCATCACGGCGAACCGGTCCTTTTCCCCGGCCGCAGAGGGTTGCTACATGTGATTAGCTCTTGATGCGTGTCTTGCTGACGGCGTCAACTCGACGAAACGCCTGGCTGATCCATGAGGTAATCCATGAGGTAAACCAGGCCACAGACTGCTATACGTTATGCCTTCAGTAGTTGAAGCTACCGGACCAACCAAGGGGGAACTCGGAACAACACGCCTTCTGGAAACAGAGGGGCAACGAGGCTCTGATGAGCATCGCCGCGGCCCGGCACCACACAACACTGACACCTGTCAGCTTATAATTATATGATAATATGACACTTATGCATCAGTCTGCTTCGTCGGAGCATAAAGCGTCAAGCAATTGCTTAACAGTCCCGAGTCGTCCAGGCCGGTTTCCCGCTTGTCTGTGGTCCCGGCAGCCGCCCGGGCAGCGCCCACCCTGCGCACGCGAGATTGCCCGCCGACTGTCCGGATTCGAACGCTGCACAAAAAAGCCGCGATCCGCTGCCGTTAAGTGACCCTTGTGTTTGTTTCACAAGATGCTTTGGGGGGTGAACCCGTTCAAATGCGAGTCGCAATCCCTCGCGCAATCGCGCCAAACCGCCTGCTTGAAACAGTCGCCGCCATTCGGTGACGGGGCTTTGCTCCCCGATCAGCATCAGCCGTTCCCTTCCTTGTCGCCGGTGAGTATAATCCCGATGGGAATCCGGGTATCCTCTGATCCAGCGATAACGTCTCCATGTCCAAGCCGTAGGCTGCCACAAAGGTGTTCTCGCCGGGGCGCCGGTTTGTTATCCTATCGAGGCGTCAAACAACCGGGGAGTTATACGATGCGCAAGTTCGTCTTGATCCTGTCCTGTCTGTCCACCTTAGCCGCCCCAGCCCTCGCGGGCGCGGATGCCGTCGAGGGCGGCCGGTTCACCGTGGGCGCCCGAGGCGACTGGTGGATGCTCACCTCGGGCCTCGACGAGGCCCACAGCGCCGTCTGGGGCGTCGAGGGCCGTGTGGGATATGTCTTCACCGACGGCTTCGAGCTCTACGCCCGCGGCTTCTACGGTGCGGCCGAGGGCGAGGAGGACTTCTGGGAGGACGCCGAGCCCGAGAGCTTCGAGCTGGCCGGTTCGGCGATAAACCTGGGCTTGGGCCTGCGCTACCATCTGGCCCTGGGCTCCCTGGTCCCCTTCGCCGAGGCCGACGTCGGCTGGCTCTTCTGGCAGGCCGACGAGTTCTCGATGATGTTCGGCTGGACCCAGCACGGCTCCAACGGCGCCGCCGCCGGTCTCGGTCTCGGGGCGCAGTTCTTCATCATCGACGAGCTGGCCGTCGAGCTCGGAGGTCGCTACACTCACGCCTTCGGCCTGGACGTTCCGAGCTGGACGCTGATCGACGACGGCCAGGGTGGTACGACGGCGGCTCTGGAGTACGACGAGGAGGACGTCGGGTTGTTCAAGGTCGGTCTGGGCGTCAACTGGTACCTCTAACCCTTCGCCGGGGAACCGCCGCCGGCTCCGCCGCGTATCCTTGAGGGTCGCGACGTAGCAGGTACGCAGAAAACCCGCTCCATATCAGTTGCTCAACGACCGCCGCCGAGCGGAGCGACGTTCCCCATGCCGCCCGGATCGCGGGGCAACCGCCGACTGTGCTATAATCAAGCTTTATCACCGTTCCCGAACCTTTCCAGCACAAGCTTAAGATAAACCTTGAAGGAGACCCGCGCGTGCGCAGGTATGTCCATCTAGCTTTGATTCTGCTGCTGGCCGGCGCCGCTGGCGCCGTAGATAAAACGGGCCTGTTCCATATCGGCGGACGGGCCGGCTTCTGGGCTCCCCAGGGCGACTTCAACGACGCCGTGAGCCCCGACGGCTACGTCGGTCTCTCGGTGGGGATCGGCTTCGCCGAGGCCTGGTCCATCGTCCTCTCCGGCGCCTACGACTTCGGCGGCGCCAACAAGGACTTCTTCGATTCCGCCTTCGAGGAGGCTCACGAGGACTTCGAACCCGAGTACGGGATGTGGGAGGCCCACTTCGGCCTGCGCTGGAACCTGACCCCGCGCTCCCGCTTCGATCCCTTCGTCGAGGTCGGCGCCGGGTACTTCGACTTCCCCTGCTACAAGGGTCTCGACGACGACGGCGACGGCTACGCCGAGTACCTGGACACCGAGCTCGATCCTGAATTGGGCGGAGCCTACGGCGCCTATATCGCCGTCGGGGGAGAGTACTTCACCGACTCCTACCTGAGCCTCGAGTTCGAAATCGCCTACGACGCCGTCTTCAACTTCCCCGTCCCGCGACGGATCACCGAATCCGACCAGGACCTGCGCTATTACTTCTACGAGGAGCAATTGCTGCACAACCTGGACTTCGGCATCGGGGTGAACCTGTACTTCTAGCGCGCGGTATACTCGTGTTGATAGACGACGGGCGGACCCAGTGGGTCCGCCCGTTGATCAAACACTGAACGGCATTGGGGATCATCGCAGGAAGCTGGACGGGTATCGGGATTTGGCGCAGGCACCATGGAATATGATCGGACCAAATCAGGGCTTATAACGTGAGCTTCACGAGCAAGTATTGGCTGATTAGTTGCGTTCGACGTGAATCCCGATACTATCATGCGCAGTCTTATTGCTTGATATTATGGCATTTATGAGTCGAGGGGCAATCGGGTGGTCGTTCTTTCCCGGCTACTATGCGGGGTGAGTTATCCACCGAGCATACCTTTTGCAGCCGCCACTTTTTTTGCCTGCTGATGAGTGACAGGGACATCTGCTGTAGAACGTCTATTATCAGCGGATTACATTAATAACGCAGCCCGAACAGGGTATATGATCTCTTGGAGAGAGCACCCTTGGGGAAGGAGGATAACTGTCCGACGCAAGGTGTCAGCTGAATAAGTCTTATTGATGCAGGGACTGGAACAAGTAGCGGGTTGTTGTTGGCTTGTCATCGATCAGTTGGAGCTTGGATCAGTTGGAGCTTGCTGACCAGCGGTTATAATCGGCGGCTTGCCGGCTTTCTGCAACACCAAGCGCTTCGAATCTCTTAAGCCATTTATCCAGGGCCGGACTGTATTGGAGAACCCTACCAGCTAAACTCCGGGTTCTTGTTGGTCTTCCTTATTGTTCGGGGGCGACAGGCGCACCTGGAGTGGTTCTAAAAAAGTCGGTCGCCCCTACAGGCGGATCACCCGCCGACCCTCGAGGCGGTAGCGTCCGGAGAGCACCAGGGCCACGGCCTTGGGGTAGAGGCGGTGCTCCTGCTCGAGGATGCGGGCGGACAGGCTGTCCGCGTCATCGTCGTCGCGGACTTCGACCACACGCTGGGCGATGATCGGCCCGCCGTCCAGGCTGGCGTCGACGAAGTGGACCGTGCAGCCGCTGTAGCGCGCGCCGTACTCGAGGGCCCGGCGCTGGACGTCGAGACCGGGGAAGGCGGGCAGCAGGCTGGGGTGGATGTTGAGGATGCGCTCGGGAAAGGCCTCCAGCAACGGCGCCTTGACCACGCGCATGAAACCGGCCAGGCAGACCAGCTCGACGCCGGCGGCCTCGAGGGCCGCAGCGTACTCCCGGGCGTCATCGCCGTCGAGCTTGGTACGCCAGCGGCGGGGCGTCATCGCCCGGGCCTCGACGCCCAGCTCCCGGGCCTTGGCCAACCCCGGAGCCTCTGCTTTGTCGGAGAGGACCAGGGCGACCTCGCCGCCCAGGCGATCCTCGCGGGCGGCCTGAATGAGAGCGGTCATGTTCGAGCCGCGGCCGCTGATCAGGATGCCGATACGTTTTTTCGCCAATCGAGTCTCCTTGTTCGTCAATCCTCGTTCACGCCCCCGGGGCGCCCCGGAGCCCGGCTTGCTTCCCGACGGGGTTAAGTCTACAATAACCGCCGTGCCTTTGACCATTTGGAGCGACGATGACGACGGAGAGCACGGTCCTGACGACGCTAGCTGAGCTGATCGAGCGCTGGCGTAGCGCGGGACGGCCCGGACGGGTGGTCTTCACCAACGGCTGCTTCGACCTGCTCCACCCCGGCCACACTCGTTACCTGGCCGCCGCCCGGAAGCTGGGCGACGCCCTGGTCGTCGGCCTCAACGATGACGAGAGCGTACGGCGGCTCAAGGGCGCCTTTCGACCCTTTCTGACCCTGCCGGTGCGCGGCGAGCTGCTGGCTGCCCTCGATTCCGTGGATCACGTCGTACCCTTCGCCGAGGACACCCCCCGAGCGCTGATCGGGGCCCTGCGTCCCGATGTGCTCGTCAAGGGTGGCGATTATCGGCCCGACCAGATCGTCGGCGCCGCCGAGGTGCAAGGCCGGGGCGGTGTGGTCCGTGTACTGCCCCTCGAGGCCGACTTCTCCACCACGGCCCTGGCCCTGACGGTGGCCCGGGCGGTGCGCGGCGAGTTCCCCGGCGTGGAACTCGACACCGCCGATCACAAGCCCTACGCCGCTGGGATGGGCGGAGCCACCGCCGGGCTCAAGGCCGCGCGGGAGAGGTCAATCAAGGATCAGGCCCGGGACGGTGCGCGATGAAGTCCCCCCGGACCCTCTGCGTCGTTCCGGCGCGCTACGCCAGCCGCCGCCTGCCCGGCAAGCCGCTCAAGGAGCTGGCCGGGCGCCCTCTGATCCTGCACACTCTCGAACGGGCCGCCGCCGCGGCCGCCGTCGACTGGGTCGTCGCCGCCACCGACGACGAGCGCATCGCCCGGGTCGTCCGCGAGGCCGGCCGCGATGCCGTGCTCACTCCGGAACTGCCCTCGGGGACCCACCGCGTCGCCTGGGTGGCGGGCAAGGTCAACTGCCGCTTCGTGATCAACCTGCAAGGCGACGAGCCCCTGGTGCCGTCGTCCCTGCTCAACGCCCTGGTGGCCCGTTTGAGCGAGGGCGACGCCGAGATCGTCACCGCCGTCCACCCCGGCGACGAAGCCGCCGACTACATCGACCCCAACTGCGTCAAGGTCGTCGTCGATTCGCGGTACCGGGCGCTCTACTTCAGCCGCGCCCCCCTGCCCCACCATCGCGGCGGCGAGGGGCCGCCCCCCGGTGGCTACCTGCGCCACGTCGGTCTCTACGGTTTCACACGAACGGCGCTGTCGGCCGCCGTCGAGCTGCCGCCGAGCCACCTCGAGGAAATCGAGGGGCTCGAGCAGTTGCGCTGGCTGGCCGGCGGGATGCGCATCGCTTGCGTGCGCTGCGACTTCGCCGGCGTCGGCGTGGACACCCCGGCCGACCTGGAGCGCGTCCGCCGTATGCTGGAACAACAACGCGAGGATAGCGATGCCCGATAACGACAGCCTGGACCACGGCCGCGAGCTGCCCGACGTCGCCGAAGAGGCCCCGGACCACCCCCTGCCCCTGGACAAGGTCGGCGTCAAGCACATCCTCTACCCCATCACCGTGATGGACCGCAACGAGGGCTGGCAGCCCACCGTGGCCCGCGTCAACATGTACGTCGACCTCCCCAAGGACTTCCGCGGCACCCACATGAGCCGCTTCATCTCGATCCTCAACCGCTTCCGCGGACGGATCTCCTACGAGACCCTGCGCGAGATAATCGAGGAGACCCGACGCCAGTTCGCCGCCGAGCGCGCCCACCTCGAGCTGCGCTTCCCCTACTTCATCGAGAAGGCCGCCCCCGTCTCCGGCGAGACCTCGCTGATGGAGTACCGGGCCGGGTTCCTCGTCGAGGGCAACGGCGACCGCTTCTCCATCACCGACGTCGTCAACGTCCCCGTGATGAGCCTCTGCCCCTGTTCCCGCGAGATATCGGACCGCGGCGCCCACAACCAGCGCTCCGTGGTGCGCATCCGCGTCGAGAGCCCCAAGCTGGTCTGGATCGAGGAGCTGGTCGAGATCGCCGAGTCCTCGGCCAGCGCCCCGCTCTATGCCCTGCTCAAGCGCGAGGACGAACGAGCCCTCACCGAATCAAGCTACGATAATCCGCGCTTCGTCGAGGATATCGTCCGCGCCGTGGCCCATCGCCTCGACGCCGACGAGCGCATCAGCGCCTACCGCGTCGAGTGCGAGAACTACGAGAGCATCCACAACCACAGCGCCTACGCCAGCCTGTCTCGTCCCTGAGCCCAATCCGCGCCGCCGCGCCACCGCCACGTTTCACCACGCCCTCCCCGCCCCGCCCGGCGTTGGCACGTTTCTTGCAGCAGAGCGGGGTGGCCGGATCTCCAGATTCACC
>WJMB01000042.1 GCA_014728185.1 Candidatus Coatesiibacteriota bacterium | reverse complement strand
GGCGAGGGTGGCGTGGATGGTCGGGCGCACGGCGCCGAAGTCGGATTCGGTCAATCTCCCCACCCAGAGGACCCGGTGCCGCTCCAGCTTGGTCAGCAGCGACCAGGCGGTCTGTCCGGGGATGGAGTATTCCCGGGCGATGCGTTCCCGCACGGCCTCGGCTGAGCCCAGGCGCAGCCAGGGCTTCAGGCTCCCGACGCCCTCGGGGCAGGCCGCCAGGAAGACCAGGGTTCCGCCAGGCTCCAGCAGGCGACAGGCGTTGTCCAGGGCTTTGTGGCTCTGGCGCAGATCGAGGTCCAGGGGATGGCCCCCCGCCGAAGCGATCACCAGGGGCTTTCGCTTCAGCTCCGCCGGGCTGTGGAGTCGCCTGCAGAGGTCCACGGCGCTGTGAAAGGCGGCTTCCGGCTCGCCGGCGGTGAGGGTGGCGAGGTTGCCGGTGGTGTCGTTGACGACGTTGACGGCGAAATCGACCCCCAGGCGGCGCTGGGCTTCTGCCAGGTCCTCGGCCACGGGATTGCCTTCGAGGCGGCCCAGGTCGGCGGCGGGATCGCGTCGTCCCTCCCGAAAGACCAGGGAGTGGTTGGCCAGCACGGCGGGGCGGGCGGCGCAGCCCGGCAGCACGGCCTTGCGCCCTCCGGAGAAACCGGCGAAGTAGTGGCCGTCGACCTCGCCCAGGGTCAGGCGGAAGTCGGCCTCCACCAGGGCGCGGTGGAGCAGCAGCGGGGTGCCCCGCCTGGTGCGCCCCAGGTAGATGAAGTCGGCGGAGTGGTCGGCCGGGGGCTGGACGATACGGCAACCCGTCGCGGTCGATTCGCCGAGAAGGTCCGTCAGCTCGCTGTCACTCAAGGCCCGATGCAGGCCCAAAGCGATCAGAATGGTCACCCGGTCCGCCGGAACACCCGCCTTGCGTAGGAGTCCCAACAGCTCGGGCACCAGCGCGGTCTGGTGGGCGTCGCGGGTGATGTCGGGAACGATGAGGGCGACGTTGCGTGGTCGGCGTTCGACCAGGAGTTCGGCCAGGGGCGTTCCGGCGACGGGTTCGGCCAGGGCTCGACACAGGGCGGGGCCGGCATCGAGGACGGGGTGCTCCGCCGGAAGCAGGGGCTTCCAGCCCGACCGGAGCCTCAGATGCTCAATAGCGGCGCCTATTTTGAGTGGTGGGGGTTCCATTTTTTAGCATCAAGATGGCTTGTGAACTCTGTCCGGGACCAGCGTATAATATAAGTGCCAGCTTATAGAGATCGCCGGGGCGAACATGGTGAAGTGCTGCGTTGAGTTGGTTTGCGGTCGTGATTTGTCCATAGAGCCGACACAGGCGTCGGCAACACGCTGGCAATCCGGCGGACCGGGCGGCGGTCCCGAACACTGGAGCGCTTCCACTCCAGCTCATTGTACCAGAAGGGATGCCGCGTCCCCGCGGGATCACGTCGGCGGTTCCCCTTTCATCGAGCCCTTTTCAAGCATGGTGAGTCGTCACCTGCCGGATTTGCGGCCTGGTCGCCCGCTCAGGTATATCGGAGCTCTACTTGAAATAAAGTCTCAACTAGTATATGCTTTAAGTCGCATCTGAGAGGGGTTCCTTCCAACCGGACCGTCAACAATCAAACAGGAGGTCACGTGAGAGATGGGTGCGCAGCTTTTCTTCAAGAACGATAAGCTGCTGATCGACGAGGTTACCTACCACATACAGACCGAAACCCGGGGTCGGGCGGAGAGCCAGGTCATCCAGACGCTGATCTTTTCCGGGGGACGGATAGTCGATCGTCTGCGCCGTGAGGTAACCGCCGATTGCGGTTCCACCTCCGGAGACGGTCTTTTTCTCCAGTTGCTCAATCAGCAGCACCGTACGGCCATCGATCGGTTGCGACGTGAACATCACCGCCAGAGCCAGCGCAGAACGCGAAAGGCGGCGCGACAAGTCCTGTGTCAAACCTGCGAGATTGTGCTGACCGAGGCCGCCGAGGAGTTGGACGGACTCAGGGGCATGACCGTCACCGCCCGAGACGGCTATATCCTGGTGCGTTACAGTCCGGTGCGCAGCCTGAGTTTCTGTACCAATCACGCCTACCGCTTCGCCCTCGTCCAGGGGCTGGTGGATCGCAGCCTGCAAGACCTGGGTCGCAATCAACTGGTCGAGAACCTGATCACCCACGGCGAGGGCTGGATCATTCACCGTCCCATCGAAGGTACCCGGCTCAAACTGGGCATAGAGGTCGACGGATCGGCGGTGCTGGGCAATCTTCGCCTGGTGGCCCGCAAGACCTCGGCCAAGCTGGGCGCCGTGTTCGAGGATCACTACCCCGATGAGCGTGTTGATCGGGGAGCCTGCCTGGATGCTTGCGTTGAGGGCTCCCGACGGAGTAGGGGCCGGCCAGCTTGATGCCGTATGACTAGACCTTTGGTGGATTTCCAGGACGGACCGGCCCGGTCCGTCCTTTTTCATATCTGGCAATGGAAATGGAGCCCACAATTGCCCGGCCATCCTGAAAGGCCAGTCATAATGAGCCGGTTCAAAGTGGACTTTCTGTCGTATCGCTAAACGCTTATGCACTACTAGAATCACTGCTGTCAACGATCCTTGCTGAACCAATCAAACTGGCACGGCTTTTGCACTATAGAGGGCCACTGGAGGTGACGAGATGGCCAAAGTGTTAATTGTCGATGATGACGCGGCTTTTCTGGAGAGCCTGGTCGACGGCATGCAGCAGTACACCGAGGACTTCACCTACCTGGAGGCCAACAACGGCCGCCGGGCCCTGGAGATTCTCGATTCGGAGCCGATCAACGTCCTGGTCACCGATCTCAAGATGCCCAAGATGGACGGCTTCGAGCTGATCGCCCGCGTGGTCAAGGACAACCCAGACCTACCCTGCATCGTGATGACCGCCTACGGCACCGCCGAGATCGAACGGGCCTTCGACGAGTACTCCATCGCCTACATCGAGAAGCCCATCGATATAGACCAACTGCACAAGCTGATCATCAAGGCCGCCGATAGCTGGGGCAAGGAGGGCCAGCTCAAGGGCATCTCCCTGGCCAGCTTCCTGCAGATGGTCGAGATGGAGCAGAAGACCTGCCGTATCGACGTGCACAACTCGATCTGGGGCGAGACGGGCATCCTGCGCTTTGCCCGGGGCAAGCTCTTCGACGCCCAACTGGGTGACAAGACCCCCGAAGAGGCCGCGTTGACCATCCTGTCCTGGAACGACTGCCAGATCACCGTCAAGAAGCAGCGGCCGGTCTTCAAGCGAAAGATACAGCAGCCCCTGATGGAGCTGCAGATGGAGGCCGCCCGCCTGGCCGACGAGGCCCGCAAGGGTGAGCCGCCCCCCGAGCCCGTACTGACCGCCAAGAACCTCGAGGACGCCCTGCAGATCGATGATCTGGAGATCGAGGATGAAAGTGCGCAGCAGGCGGCCGAGTCGGAGACCGCCGATCAGGAGAAAGCGGCCGAGGAAGCCGCCCAACAGGCTGTCAAGGAGGCCGCCGAGGAAGCCGCCGAAAAGGAAAGAGCCAAGAAGACCGCCGTGGACATCGAGGCCCTGGCCGAGGAGGAACTCAAGAAGGCCATGGAGGAGATGGAGCGGCTGCGTAAGGAAAACCTCTCACGCAAAGAGCGTGAGGGGTCCGGAACAGAAGACTAGCCAAAGGAGGAATAGATGCCTTCCCAAGCCCAACAGATCCTGCAGGAAACCGCGAAAGAAGTCGACGGGCTTCTCGCGGCCGGCGTTGTCGGAATGGACGGTATTCATATCGCCCAGGTCAACAACGGCATGTCCAGTGAAGCCCAGGACTCCTACGGGGTGAAGTTCGCCCTGGTGATGAGCCTGATCCGCAAGAGTCTCACCGAGCTGGGCATCAGCAAATTCGAGGAGAGCCTGGTCGAGCACGACGGCGGCTGGGTGATCACCCGCTTCATCGGCAACAGCAACTTCTACCTGGGCATGGCCGTCAGCAAGGACGCCGTGCTGGGCAACGTGCGCATGGTCGCCAAGAAGGGCGCCGAGAAGCTGGCCGGCGTTCTCTAGGTTTCCAACCACTACGAAAACCCGGTTCGACCGGGGTGGATTTACCCACTCAACTACGGAAGGAGCTGAAGTGGCTACCGAAGAACAAAAAAAGAGAAATCTGGTGCGGATGTACAAGCTGGTCATCGAGGGCCTGGCCAAGGGGCTCTATGACCTGTTCGGCGAGTCATCCTACGCCGTGATGCACGCCGTGGGCGACGACCTGCTGGAGATCATGCAGAAGGAGATGGGCCTGGAGATCGGCGGCGAGAACGTTCATGAGGAACTCATCGAGGTCGGCCGCCTGTTCGTCGACGAGTTCGGCTTCGCCGACAAGATCGAGATCGCCGAGGAGGACGACGGCCACGCCGTGGTCCACGTCGACGGCTGCCACGGTTACAACCTCTCCAAGGCCATGAAGAAGTCCGGCGTCGAGCACCCCTTCACCTGCCCGATCATGAACGTCATGGCCGCAGCCATGCGCAAGAACCTGGGCAAGCATCCCCATGTGGCCATCGACGCCCGCGACGACGCCCGCGGCTCCAAGCTGACCTTCACCTTCTAGGATCAATCAACCGCCCACGGGGCGGTACGTCTGGTCGGGTCCGGATCTCGACCGTAGCCCGTAAACAAATCTCTTTACCTCTCAGTGGTCCGGACCCGATCTAAACTCCAGCATTGCTAGCTGAAACACCTGTCAGTACTCAAACCCCTTACTCAACAGGCGTTGTGGTAAGGGGAACCAGGCAGCCCCGGCGCCTGGCAAGCCGGCCGGACTGATAGCGCCGTCAGGCCCGACGGACAGTGGAGGCTGCCGAAGGAATCATCAAGGCCGGACCGATCAGGTGACAGTCCTCCCCTTTGTTGGCAGTTGATGGAAACCGGGGCCAACCCGGCCAATGATGCGAAGACGCGATTAATCCAAGCTGTTGCTCAGTTCGCTCACCGATGCCCATCTAGTGACGATCGGATAATCCTGGACGCTCGTGGTCTGTCAAGTGAACGCGGTCGGTGAAGATGTGAGCGGCTGTTAAAAGATGTTGATTATATAGTAATGTAACCATCTATATTCGCTGTAGCTTATTATCCACGACTTATCTACACAAGAATGCAAATCCTATCTTGATCCACTGTTTAACGCCACACGTCAAACGAAAACAAGCGCTCGCGGTACCACCGGTTCATCAGAGAACGACAATGGCGCAGGCAAATCTCCCAATCGCGCGATTGTTTGAAGACAAGGTGATCCAACGGTGTGTGACGAGCGATACAGCGTTTGCAAAGTCGGAACACCTCACTGCTTCCCGTAGAAGCTGAAGATAACGAGCCAACGCAAACCACCACCCGAACCGATAGGTCCCATCATGGCACTCAAACAACATACTACCGCAAAGGCCTATGATCTGCTGCGCGAGGGCCACGCGCGCAGCCTCTCCGGGGAGCGCAAGTACGGCTCCGGTGTGGGGCTGGACCGCGCGCTGGAACTAACCGGCGGACAGGCCCCCTACGCCTCGGTGCTCTGCTGCGCCGACAGCCGGGTACCCCCCGAGCACATCTTCGACGCCGGACTGGGCGATCTCTTCGTCTGCCGCAACGCCGGCAACATCCTCGACGATCTGGCCCTGGGCTCCTTCGAGTACGCCGCGGCCCACACCGGCTGCCCGCTGTTGGTCGTTCTGGGCCATACCAGTTGCGGCGCGGTGGGCGCGGCGGTGGCCGCGGTCAAGAAGCCCGAGGACACCGAATCGCCCCATGTCGACAGCGTCATCCAGCGCCTGATGCCCGCGGTCATCGCCACGGTGCCGCGCAACGGCGGCGACATGAGCGACTGGGTCGACGACGCGGCCCGCTGGAACGTCGAGCGCATCTGCGAGGACGCCCTGCGGCGCAGCGCCATCCTGCGCGATCTCCACCGACAGGGCAAGTTCAACGTTTTGGGAGCGATGTACGATCTAGAAACCGCCCAGGTCAGCTTCATGCAAACGGGGTAGCACCGTGGCCGAACCGATCTTCCTGCGTCGCAGCGACACCCTGACCGAAGAGCGGGCCCTCTACTACAAGGACCTGCTCTTTCGCATCGCCAAGGTCGGCACGGAGCTGGAGTTCGCCATGCCCCGCGGGGCCCGGCGCCACGACTTCCAGCCCCTGGTCACCGAGCTGCTCAAGCCATCGCGCAGCCTGGCCATGCTGGGCGAGAACGGCGTGCTGGACGTCGAGAAGGAGCACTGCGGCATCGAGGTGCGCATCATCGGCCGCTACCCTTACTACGACAGCCTGCTCAACCAGTACACGGGCATCATGGACAAGCTGCTGCCCCTGGGAATCCGGGCCAGGCCGACCTGCGGGCTGCACTTCCACCTGCTGACCATCTGGAGCGCCCAGTCGATACCCGAGATTGTGCTGGCCAACCTCTGGAACATGGTCCGGCGCTACGCGCCGAACCTGAAGTTCATCTTTTCCGGCGGCCAGGACAAGGCCAATCTCTGCCGTCGGCGCCAGCACAACTCCCACCTCGAAATGGTCCACCACACGCCGCTGGCCCAGTCGATGCGCGAGATCCAGCAGATACTCAAGAACAGCAAGCGGGTCCCCGAGCACCAGAACTTCCTCAACCTCGAGCACGTCCGCTTCGAGGAGGACGGCTCCATCGGCCTGTTCCACGTCGAGTTCCGCTTCCCCGACGCCGACCTCTCGCCGACCTCCATCGTCGCCAAGACCTTCCTGCTGCTGGCGTTGCTGCTGCGCTCGGTGGAATGCGCCAAGTACGGGCTGATCCACGTGGGCAAGATCAAGCAGTGGCATCGCCAGATGGAGCTGCTCGACCTGATCTCCAACAACGACGGCGCCCTGGCCACCAGCGACACCAGCAAGCTCAGCGAGGCCGACTGGGAGGACCTGACCCGGGGTTGCGAGGAGATGCTGGAGTTCCTCAAGCCGGCCTTCGCCCGCTTCGAGAATCCGGCCTTCCGTGTGCTCAAGTACATGGCCCGGCACCCGATCTCGTTCATGCGCGCCGACGGCAAGGACTGGGAAGAGATAGAGCGCGTCCTCGGCGAGGAGGTGGCCCAGGAGCGCCGTCGCCGGATCGACGCCATGGACAAGCGATTGATCAAGATCATCGAACTGGGCGAGGTCAAGGCCCAGCCTGACAGCGAGCGCTGGATCAACCGCGCCGCCGACACCCTGTGGATCCCCCGCTCCGAGGTCGAGCTGCGCCTGGAACGCCTGTCGCGTCGCAAGCCGGTCTGGGACGAGGACAGCGGATCCTACATCTTTCTCAGGTAGCCTATGTGTGGTTTGATCAGCGTTCTACTGGCCCCCAAGCGGCGCGACGACTGGGAGCGCGACCGCATCTGGGACATCTTCACCGAGGCCCTGGTGCAGAACGAGCAGCGCGGCCGTGACGCCACCGGTGTCGGCCTGGTGCAGCCCGACGGCACCCGTCGGGTCTGGAAGCTGCCCCTGCCGGCCCATCAGTTCGTCGAGACCAACGACTACCGCCGCGACGCCCGTCGGGCCTTCGACGAGGACACAGTCTGCTTGCTGGGACACACCCGCCGGCCCACCAAGGGCAAGGTCGGCAACTCGCGCAACAACCACCCGCTTACCACGCCGCACATCATCGGCATCCACAACGGCCAGATCTCCAACGACGACCTGCTCTTCGGCGCCTACCGTCTGCCCCGCACCGGCGAGGTGGACTCCGAGGCCATCTTCGCCCTGCTGGAGACGATCCCCGAGGAGGTCGGCGGCGAGCAGTATCATCAACTGGTTCAGGAGAAGGTCGACCTGCTCTCGGGCAAGCTCACCACGGTCTCCATCGACATTCGCCGTCCCGGCGAGATGCTGGTGCTCAAACGCGATATGCCCTTCTCCATGCATTACAATCCCGATTTCCGGGCCATGTTTTTCTCCTCGCGCTACGTGTTTCTGCGCAAGGCCTTCGGCCGCTCGGTGCTCACCGAGGCCATCGAGAGCAAGCGCGCCTACATCTTCCACGCCGAACGCTTTCCCGATGAGGAGGAACGCTACTCCTGCAGCTTCAGCATTCCTCCCCGGAGCTGAGGCGACCAATGACGATGGGGGGACTCTGTATCATTTTCTCCCATCGGCCCCGTCAGAATGGTTTTTTCCTTGACCCGCGACGTAGTCATGCCCTTAAATTGAACCTATGGGGGCTGGTGCCGTTTAGCGCTTTCGTTTCACCATGGATTCACCCGTGGTCGGGTGTTCCAGCGGCGCCGGCGAAGCTTGAATCGATAGATCGACGGACGGATCGCGCGGGCTGATCCCCTGGCCCGCCTCCCCCGGCGAAGAGGCGATCATGACAGAGCAGAGCATCCTGCTGTTGACCCGCAGCGCGGAGTTCGCCAAACAGCTTCGGCGGCTCGGCGAGGAGTTGGGCTACAACATCATCGCCGCCAAGCCAGGCGAACTGGAGCGCGAAGGCGGGCGCGAGCTGCGCCTGCCCGTCATCGTGGACGCCGACGGTGTCAGCGAACCGGTGGAGCTCACCCGCAGTCTGGTCGGCGCCGGCTCCCGGGTTCTGTTCGCCGCCGGCGGCGGGGCCGAGGTCGAGCTGCCCACGGGCAGCGTCCGCCTCGCCAAGCCGATGACCCACGAGGGTCTCTGCCGCGCCCTGGTCGAGGTGAGCGGACTCCTCGACCCCGAGACCGCGGACAACCGACCGACCCTGGGACTGCTGCGGCTGGACGGTACCGGGCGCATCGCCTCGATCAATCCCGAACTGGCCGCTCTGCTGGGCTACGAGAAGCGCGAGGAGCTCCTCGGCTGCTCCATCGAGGACCGTCTGGCCGAGGTCGGTGATTGGCGACGTCTGCTGGCCGAACTGCAGACTGAAGGACAGGTCGTCGATTACGAGCTGGAGATGATCAGCCGCTGGGGCGGAGAGTTGACCTTCTCCTTCTCGGCCATCGCCCTGGAGGACGACGAGGGCGGGTTGACCGGCGCCGACTGCATCCTCAAGCTCGGCGGTGGAGACCTCGGACGGGGTATGGGCGAACTCCGTCGCAACCTGGCCCGGGTCCTCCGCGAGACCGCCCGCCTGGCCGCCGTCTGCACCGATGAAGCCGAGCTACCCGGTGTGTTGGAGGCCTGCCTCCCGGCGCTGCCGACGGGGCGGCTCTGGCTGCTGGAGATCGACAGCGAGAACCAGCACGTCACCGCTTGCCGAACCCTGGTCCGGCGGCCCATCGGCGACGAGTTCGCGGCACCGCCCCTGGACCTGGTCGGGATGAAGCGCATCGTGGGCAATCTGGAGCGCGGCAAGAGCCAGGGCGGACCGCTCAGCGAGCTGACCCGGGCCTTCCGGCGCTGCCTGGCCGAGCGCGGCGCCCACAGCTACGCCCTGGTTCCCCTCTTCGTCGCCGCCCCCGGCGAGTTGCGCCTTTCCGCCCGGGGCGGCGCTCCGCCGGAGCGTTCCTGGAGCCACCTGCTGCTCTGGGAGGGGCTGGAGTTCGTCGACGACGAGGCCGTGGAGGTGCTCGAGGTTCTCGGCGAGCTGCTGACCGGCGTTCTGGAACGCCTGACCGAGCGTCGGCTGCGGCAAAGCGCCCTCGACGAGATCCACCGGATCCACGAGAACGCCCCGGTGGCTTATCAATCCCTGGACGACCAGGGCCGCATCATCGAGGTCAACGATCTCTGGCTGGAGCAGTTGGGCTTCCGGCGCGAGGAGGTCATCGGCAAATCTTTCAACGATTTCTGCTCCCCCAAGTACAAGGAGCGCCAGCGGGCCAACTTCGCCGCTTTCAAGGAGCGCGGTCACATCCAGGAGGCGGAGCTGGAGCTGCTCCGCGCCGACGGGGAGGTCCTGCCGACCCTCTTCAACGGCCGAGTCGAGCGCGATGAATCCGGCGGGTTCGTCCGCACCCACTGCGTCTTCACCGATATCAGCGCCCAGAAGGCCTACGAGGACGTCGTCGGGGACTCCGAGGCCCAGTTCCGTTCCCTGGCCGACAACTACCGCGACGGCCTGGTGCTCTATTCGCGCAGCAGCCACAAGATGATCTACATCAACCGCTCCTTCGAAGAAATCATGGGGCTGGAGCGGCACAAACTGGCGGCGATGAACCTGGACGGGCTGCTGCGCACCTTCGTCCATCCCGAGGACCGGCCCTATGTCCAGGAACGCTTGCTGGAAACCCTCAAGCTACGCGAGGAGGGCTACAGCGCCACGCTGGATCTGGAGTTCCGCATCCAGCGGCCCGACGGCGAGGTCCGCTGGGTGCGCCAGCGCAGCTTCCCGCGCAGCGACTCCCTGGGCCGGATAACGGACCAGTCCTACCTGGGTCTCAGCGATATCACCGCGGCCAAGCGTGTGGAGCGCGATCTGAAGATGCGCGACCGCATCCTGGCCGCGGTCTCCTACGTGGCCGAGCTGCTGCTGCAGCCCGGCGAGTTCACCCGAGACCTCGATGAGGTCCTGGAGAACCTGGGACGGGCCGCCGGGGTCAGCCGGGTCTACCTCTTCGAGAACCATCAGGAGAAGGGCGAGCTGACCGCCAGCCAGCGCTTCGAGTGGACGGCCCCCGGTGTGGAGCCTCAGCTCGAAAACCCTGAACTCCAGCGCTTCTCCTACCACGCCGCTGGTTTCACCTCCTGGGTGCGCAGCATGGAGCACGGTGAGTCTGTGGTGGGCCGTCTGGAGGAGCTCGATCCGACCACCCGGGAGTTCCTGGCCGCCCAGGACATCCGCTCCATCGCCGTGGTGCCGGTCTACACCGGCGACGAGTGGTGGGGCTTTTTGGGCTTCGACGAATGCGAGGAGGACCGGCGTTGGAGCGCCGCCGAGGTCGAGGCCCTGCGCTCGGCGGCCGGGATCATCGGCCAGGCCGTCAAGCATCAGTGGTTCCGCCGCGCTCTGGAGCACTCCGAGCGCCGCTATCGCCAGCTTTTCAACAGCCTCAGCGACGCCGTCTTCGCCTTCGAGGTCGATGACGACGGCCGCCCCGGACCGTTCATCAACGTCAACAACATCGCCTGTGAGCGTCTGGGCTACACCCGGGAGGAGTTCCTTCGCCTCAGCTTGTCCGACATCGACGAACCTGTGTCATTCGAACTCGCCGCCGAGCGGATACAGCTCCTCTTCGACGAGGGCAGCGCCGTCTTCGAGAGCGTCCACCGCACCAAAGACGGCCGGCTGATCCCCGTCGAGGTCAACGCCCATCTCATCGAAACCGACGACTTCAACGGCGGCGGACCCCGCCGGATCATCCTCTCCACCGCCCGGGACATCAGCGCCCGCAAGGCCGCCGAGGCCGCCCTGCGGGACAGCGAGGCCAAGTACCGCAACCTGGTCGAGAACGCCAACGAGGGCATCGTGGTGGCCCAGGGCGAGCATCTGGTCTTCGTCAACCCGCGGATGACCGAGTTCATGGGCCTCGAAGCCGAGGAGATCACCAGCCGGCCCTTCCTGGAGTTCGTCCACCCCGAAGACCGCGAATTGATCGCGGAACGCTACACCCGGGCCCTGGCCGACGACAAGGACATCCCCTACAACTACGAGTTCCGCATTCTCGACGGAGCCGGCCGGACCCGCTGGATGGAGATCCGGGCCGTGCTGATCCGGTGGAACGGCGCCCCGGCAACGCTGAACTTCCTCACCGACATCACGCAGCGGTACGAAGCCACGGCGGCGCTGAAGTCCTCCGAGCGTGAGAAGTCGGCGATCCTGGAGTCGATGCAGGAGCTGGTGGCCTACTACAACGAGGACCTGGAAATACAGTGGTGCAACTCGGCCT
>WJMB01000305.1 GCA_014728185.1 Candidatus Coatesiibacteriota bacterium | reverse complement strand
GGCACGTTTCTTGCAGCAGTGCGCGGCGGCGTGCCGGGCAGAACCGCGCCGCCTTCCGCAAGAAACGTGCCAACGCCGGGCCGGGCCGAGGGTTCTACTGACGCGTGGTTTACAAAGGTCTCGCCGGGGCGGCACGCCGATGAGCGTTTACGAAGCCGCCATTGGTTGCCCGCGCGCTCGGTGGGATAACGAAAAAACGGCCCCCGTGGGCCGATGTTTGGTTGTTAACCGTTGTTTACCAGCGGGCTTTCTCCTTGAACAGCAGCTCCCAGGTCAGCGGACAGTTGCCGTCGTCCTGGCAGGGCTGGACCGGCGGGTTGACGTAGATGGGGTTGGCCGAGCTTTGTTCGGCGTTGAGCAGCCCCAGCTTTTCTTTGAGCAGCAGGATGAAGGCCCGGGCGCCTTCACGGCGCAGTTGGTTTTTTTCCAGGAAATAGCAGTAGTTGATGCCATTGTGTTTTTTGCTTAGATAATCCCGCAGGTCTGGATTGTCCGCCTTCTCACTCTCGAGCAGACGCTGTAGCTCGTTGCGCAATTCACCGGCTCCGGCGTAGATGGGGTGCCCGCCGTTGAGCAGCAGGTAAACACCCTCCTCGCCGGGCGCCGGGCGCTCGGATTTATCGAGGTTGTCCAGAGGCTGGGGTGGATTCCAGGAGACCTTCACTTTGCTTCGCTTTGGAAAATGAGTGATCGATCGTGGGGATGGGAACTGCGTAATGATTCAACTACTAGTATAGTTGATTTATCCTAAAAAAACAGCAGTTGGATCACATCTGGGCGGTTTTTCTTACTGTAATCAGTTCGCTTTTCGTAATGAATACCAGGGTGGAGATAACTGTGTCGGCTGTCGTACAAGATGGGTGGCCGGTTGAACAAAATGCAACCGGGATGGCCCGGGGTCGGTAAGGGTGAACGCTGAGAAGAACTATCAATATGATTTTCAGGATGGACGTGTTGATGCTCGTCTGTAACGATATCGGCGGAGGTGGAATCTGCTGCCGCGGGAAGGTTCAATGGCCTCCGGCGACCTTCGGTTTTGCTGTTATTGTTACTCGCATCAATCAGCCCACCGAGTATAGCACGCCGCGCTGTCATCGCAACAACGAAGAACAAAACGGAAACCGGGTACGTATGCTGGGCCGATCTCGCCTATGAGGTCTCAGATTAGCTACGAAGTATTTCTAGTAGCTTATGTAATGCCCTGCTCGTGTGCATTATCTGCATTATCGCAAAGCGCTTATAGATCCCACTAGATTCCACTAGATTCCACATAAAACATTATCTAAGTTATCTTTAGCCTAACACATTCGAGAACGGAAAACCAATTCCATATTGATGCTTAACCTAAGCATGATGAAAGCATTTGCTTGCTAACCACCAGCAGCCAGCTTGTTGAACATCAATTTGATGCGACCCCATTTCATTGTCCGCCTTCTCGCCGTATCCGAATAGCCATGGTTCATCCTCCTCCCCTCGGTTTGAAGCTGAGCGGCAAGGCAAAAAGAAGCTTGAGCATTTACCACTATTTGCCTATGCTAATAGAGTCAACGTTTTTTTCGGAGCCCCGGGTCTTATGAAACTATCGAACATGGGATTACGTGACGACATAACCTGAGTTGGCTGGAGGTGTGGCGATGGGTGAGAACCTCAAGGGAATTATTGTTATCGTCGCCCGGGAGTATTCGAAGAGCATCCTGGGTGAGAAGCGAACCAACGAGCTGCTCGAGGAGTGTGGTTTGGCCGGGCAGACCTTCCTGGCCACCAAGGACTACCCCAACAAGCTGGTGTTCAGTTTCATCACCCTGGTGGGGCGCGAGCAGGGCATGAACATGCTTCAAGCCGTTCAGGCCGGCGGACGTTACTTTGTCAGCACATACGGCCCGAAGAACTACCGGGCCTTCTTCCTGATCAACAACACCCCCAAGAAGGCCTTCAGCAGCTTCCAGAAGCTTTTCTCCACGGCCACCGAGGGCCAGGAGGTCGGCAACTACGCGGCCATCACCACCAAGTGGGTCGATGACGACACCGTTCGCATCCGCTACGACTCACCCCTGCAGAACACCGCCTATCCCAAGGGTCTGGCCGAGGGCCTGGGCGATTACTTTGGCCGGAAGCTGCAGATCCGCGACCTCTCCAACATCGAGTTCGAGGTGTCGCTGTCGGGTTGATCCGGATTCCCGGATTGGTCAAGGTTTCCATTCTTTCTGATTGCACTCGAAGATGAGGGGGCGACATTGGGAGAAAACCTCAAGGGTATCATCATCGTCGCAGCTCGTGAATACGCCCGGGAGGTTCTGGGTATGGAGAAAACCCGCGAGTTGCTCAAGAACAGCGGCCTTGGCGACAAGACCATTCTGGCCACCAAGGACTATCCCAACCAGCTCGGTTTCGCTTTCATCACACTGGTTGGCAATGAGCGGGGCTTAAGTATGCTCGAGGCCGTACAGGAGGGTGCGGCCTACTTCGCCAAAACCTATGCGCCTAAGAACTACCGCGCCTTTTACCTTCTCAACCGTGATCTCGCTAAGGCGTTGGCCAACTTCCAGAAGATCTGCTCCATCGCCCTGGAGGGTCAGGAGATCGGCAACTACGCCGCCATCGAGGTCCGTCGCACCGGTGACAACAGCTTTCGTATCCGCTACGACTCACCGTTGCAGAACACCGCCTACCCCAAGGGGCTTGTCCAGGGTCTCAGTGAGCACTATCAAACCCCGGTCCATATTAGCGACATCTCGAATACAGAATTCGAGGTCAAGCTGGCGGAGTGAATCTCCCCGAAGCGAAGCCCAAATCTCGACTGGCTGTCGCAACCGACCGTTGCTAAACTATTAACGAACCGCACAGCCAGCCCACCGATTGTGCGGTTTCGATTAACCAGCACAGATCAGACACAAGCGAAAGATAAGGAGCAAAACATAGATGGCCGAGACCCTCAAGGGCATGAGCCTGGTCGTTGCCCGGGAGTACTCCAAAGTGACACTGGGCGCGGAGAAAACACAAAAGCTGTTGGAAGAGTGCGGCTTGGCCGGTAAGCCCATCATCGTTTCCAGGGACTACCCCAACCAGCTCTTCTTCAGCCTGATAACCCTGATCGGTCGCGAACAGGGTATCGACATGTTCGAGATCCTGCTCCGTGGCGGGCGCTTCTTCGCCGCCAACTACGCCCCCGAGAACTACAACTCCTTCTACGTTATCAATAACACCATCGGCAAGGCGCTAAACAACTTCCAGCGCTTGTTCGCCCTGGCCACCGAGGGCCGGGAGATCGGCAACTACGCGGCCATCACCACCGAGTGGGTCGATGAAGACACCGTGCGCATCCGCTACGACTCACCGCTGCAGAACACCTCCTATCCCAGAGGTCTGGCCGAGGGCCTGGGCGATTACTATAACAGAGCTCTGAGATTAAAAGAGCTGAGCGAGATCGAGTTTTCTGTCCGGTTACGGGAGTGAGGTACGGCGGATCGCCGCCGGTGGTCCAGATTATCCTTAACGAAAGGAATCGGGGAGATGGGAGACCAACTCAAGGGCATCATTTTCATCGTGGCCCGTGAATACTCGAAACACACCCTGGGCGAGGAGCGCACCCGGGAGCTTCTCGCCCAGTGCGGTCTGGCTGACAAGACCATCCTGGCCACCAAGGACTATCCGAATAAGCTGCTGTTCGGCTTCATCGCTCTGCTCGGCAAGGATCACCAGATGAACCTGATGGAGGCCGTTCAGGAGGGCGGGCGTTATTTCGCCGCCACCTATGCCCCGCAGAATTACCGCGCATTCTATATCGTCAACCGGGACCTGAAAAAGGCGCTGAATAACTTCTCCCGGATCTGCTCCATCGCCCTGGAAGGTCAGGAGATCGGCAACTACGCCGCCATCGAGGTGCGGCAGCGCGACGAGAACACCTTCCGCGTCCACTACGAGTCACCCTTCGGCAACACCGCCTATTCCAAGGGGCTTGTCGAGGGCCTGAGCGATTATTACCAGACTCCGGTCGAGATCAACGACATCTCCAGCAGCGAATTCGAGGTCAAGCTTCGCTGATTGTCCGGCCGCCGTCGATGATCTCCCTCGAAAGAAGCTGCGCGGGACCGCAGGTGAATGGTTGATTTGCGGGCAGGTGTTGTCGAGCTTCGTGCACCTGGTCCAATCCCATATCCCGCCCGCGCTGGATGTGGGTAGCGCCGTTGAGGTTATAGCCGGGTCGGGATTCAATCCCGACCGCGGCTTTGTTGTGAGATTGGCTAGCGGCAACGGATTCATACAATCCTGGGGATCGATTAACCTATCCGGACCGAATAGTAATTGTAACCTGCTGATAATTCTATGGATGATTCTTTGAGACTTGTCTAAAAAACGGGCAGTTGAAAAGTGGCGGCATTCAAAGGGCTTTATCCGTAGCAAATCTTGTTATCTGCGCGTTTGTCTTATCTCTGACAGCAAGGGGCTATTGACTTATGGCATTATCTGCATATCAGCTCCAGTTCAGGCATTCCGGGGACTGCTCAATCTCCCGCCCTATGCCGATAGCCCCGCCTGGGAATGGCTGACCTTAAGGCACATGAAAACGGGCGGCCCCATCGGGGCCACCTGTTGCTGGTATATGGCGGGGGCGTGTTTCCAGCCCCCGTGGTGGCTTGGGTGTCAAAGAAAACGGGCGGCCCCATCGGGGCCACCCGTTGTAGGTATACGGCGGGGGCTTGTTTCCAGCCACTGTGGTGGCTTGGGTGTCAAAGAAAACGGGCGGCCCCATCGGGACCACCCGTTGCTGGTATATGGCGGGGGCGTGTTTCCAGCCCCCGTGGTGGCGGAGAAGGGACTTGAACCCTTGACGCCACGGATATGAGCCGTGTGCTCTGACCGACTGAGCTACTCCGCCGTGTCTCGATCGTCAAGATTGATCGCGGAGGGGTATTATAGGCCAGCCGGGGCGGTTTTGGCAAGGCTAGTAGCTGTAGAAGTAGCCGAAATCGCCCATAGAGTTGTTGATGGTGTTCATGCAGTCGATGTGGTTCTGCATCATCAGCCCGTTCATCGCCTCGTCGTACTTCGAGGAGGAACCGCCTTCATCGGCGTAGTAATCGCCGCCCTCCTCGATGTAGTTGCCGTAGGCGTCGACGTAGCCGATGTAGATGAACTCCTCATAAGCGGGCTCGTAATAGTAGTAACTGCCGTCGGTCGAGTTGTAGGCGAACAGGACGTCCCCGTAGGGTTCGTACATGTAGATTACGCCGTACTCATCACCGGCGTAGTACATCTGGCTCTCGGCGTCCCAGTACCACTGGTCGTACTGGGCCGTCACCGAGCTCAACGGGAGGACTCAGGATCAGGACGACACGCTTCATTGTTTCTGCTGTGCGGTGGAATATGTCGTCATTAATCTACAATGAAAAGCAAGGGTGGTGCGAAAAGTGTAAACGTGCATTGGTAGTATAGCCAGTCGAAGGATCTGGTGTTCAGTCAGGCTGAGATTGCGGGAGAGGGGGGTGCCGGGGCCGTATTGCGCTGGACTGAGCACTGTGATACCATACATGGACCGTGAACACTCTATGAGATAGCTTCGCCCCGGTCTTTATCATTTTACATATTGAATATTCACCCTGTGGAGCAGCGGCGTCATGCAGCGTAGCATCCAACAAGAAGTCGACGAACTGACCTTCGGCCTGGTCGACTGCCTGACCGCCGAAGAGCTGGCCGAACGGCTGAGCGAATGCCGCGAGAAGGGGCGGCCCTTCCGGCTCAAGTACGGCGCAGATCCCAGCGCCCCGGACATTCACCTGGGCCACTCCGTCCCGCTGCGCAAGATGCGCGCCTTCCAGGAGCTGGGCCACCGGGTGGACTTCGTCATCGGTGATTTCACCGGGATGATCGGCGACCCGACGGGGCGTTCGAAGACCCGGCCGCCGCTCTCCAAAGAGGAGGTCGCCGCCAACGCCCGCACCTACGAGGAGCAGGTCTTCAAGATCCTCGATCCCGAGCTGACCGACATCCGTTTCAACGCCGACTGGAACGACGTCCTGAGCTTCTCCGACGTCATCCGCCTGGCCGCCACCTACACCGTGGCCGGGATGCTGGAGCGCAACGACTACCGCCGGCGCTTCGAGGCCGAGAAACCCATCTACATCCACGAGTTCCTCTACCCCCTGGCCCAGGCCTACGACTCGGTCCATCTGGAATCCGACGCCGAGATCGGCGGCACCGACCAGCTCTTCAACTTCGTCACCACCCGGGAGATCATGAAGCGCCACGGGCTGCGCCCGGAGATCGTGCTGACTGTGCCCCTGCTCGAGGGTACCGACGGGGTGGAGAAGATGTCGAAGTCCCTGGGCAACTACATCGGCATCAACGAGGCGCCGGAGCAGATCTACGGCAAGACGATGAGCATCCCCGACGAGCTCATCGTGCGCTACTACACCCTTTGCACCGATGTGGCCGCCGCCGAGGTGCGCCGCCTGGAGGCCGACATGGCCGCCGGCGAGCTCAACCCCCGCGACGCCAAGGCCCGCCTGGCCCGGGAGCTGGTTCGGCTCTACCACGGTGACGACGCCGTAACCGGCGCCGAGGAGCATTTCAACACCGTGGTGCGCCGCAAGGAGCTGCCCGACGAGATCGCCGTGTACACCGTCAAGCCTGACGAAAACTGGATCTGCGCCGTGATCAAAGACATCGGCTTCGCCAAGAGCAACGGCGAGGCCCGACGATTGATCAAGCAGGGGGCGGTGCGCCTGGACGGTGAGAAGGTCGGCGACGTAGACCTGGAGCTGACCGCCGACAAGCACGGCGGACAGGTGTTCCAGGTGGGCAAGCGGCGCTTCCGGCGCTTGGTCTTCCCCTAGCCGGACCGCCCGTTGGTCGACCTTGTCGGTTTACGCGAGCACTCTTATAGTCGTTTCCCATTCCGCCACACCACCCGAGGGGTGTATATGCAACGTCTCACCGCGATGCTTCTGCTGGCGTTGGTTCTAATCGTCACTACCTCCGGCGCCGACGAGTTTTTCGACGAACGCTACGCCCAGGTCATCGTCGGGGCGAGTTACTTTCCCACCGTGACCATGGTCGTGGTCGGCGATATCGGCTCGGAGATTCTGCCGACGATGGAGTTCATCCAGCGTCACGCTCTCGGCCCCACGATCCAGCTCGTCGCCCCGGTGCGCGAGTGGCTCAAGGTAGGCGCCGCCTTCAGTTGGGCGTACGACAGCTTCGCCTACGAGGAAGAGGGGCGGATGGAGAGTGATTTCAACCTCCAGATGACGGCCTACAGCCTGGCCATCCAGGCGCCCTTCTCCATTTTTAACAGCGACTGGCTCGATGTCGACATCGTGCCCGGTTTCAATTATTACGGCGCGTCGCACCGACCCGACAGCATCATCGCCCGCGGCGAGACCTATTCAGACGTCGATTACCGGGGCAGCGCCGAGTGGACGGGCACCGGCTTCTCCGGCTTTCTCTCCACCACCCTCTACTTCGGCGATCTGTTGGTCAAGCTCGACGGCGGCTGGATCGTCGGCGGCGTCGACGTCGACCGCAAGCTGTTCATCGAGGGCGACGGCGACGAGGAAAGCGACATCTTCATCGATCCCGCCTCCACCTTGAGCAACTTCCAGGTCAACGTGGGCGTCGGTTACTTCCTCTAGCGCTTCAGGTCGCGATAGAATCGGGGGCCGCGACAACGGATGGGAGGCATCCGTGGCGGCCCCTTTGCCGTGGAGTCCGGCCGGTTTAGTTGGTGGGGATCAGCAGCCGGGCTTTCTCCGGGGGGCGGTCGGTGTCGACGTACCATTCGTTGCAGAGGTTGCGGTGCCCCAAACGGTCGGGTCCGATCCCCAGGGAGAGCAGGCGGCGGCCGCTGTCCGCGGCGATCTCGATCCAGGTCTCGAAGCGCCCCTCGCTGTCACAGGCTACGGGGACCCAGTCGTAAGGCGAGCGATCGACCTGCAGACTGGCGTAGCCGTCATCGAGTTGGCGGCCGCGCACTCGAACCAGGTATGTTTCCTCTGTCGGGCCTGGTTCCACCTTTATCTCATCGATCTCGAAGACCCGGGTGGCGAAGTTCTCGGTTATATGAAGGCCCAGGTCACCGTCCTGGTAGCCCTTGATCACCCCCAGGCCGATGTAATTGAAGGTCTCGCGCAGCAGGTTGTCGCGGTGGCTGGGCGAGGCCATCAACTTGGAATGGGCCAGCTCGACCAACCGACGCCAGTCCGGACTCCCGCCGATGTACAAGCGGGCCAGGTTCTCGCCGACCTCGGCCTCGGTGATTCCCGTTCCCGCGATGCGGTCGCGGCAGGTTTCCCGGCCCGGCAGGGGTGAAAAGTGGGAGAAGTAATCCAGGGCGATCATCTCGCGGGAGTGCCCGCGCGCGGCCCGGCGCAGGTCCTCGTCCATCTTGAGGGGCTGCAGGCCGAAACGGCGGCGGTCCTGATTGATCAGCTTCAGCAGGTAGTCCTCGGCCTCGCGCTCTCCGGCGATGCCACCGTGCGGCGGACTGTACTCTCCCAGAACGGCGTTGGAGAGCTGCGCCGGCTCCAGTTCGGTGAGGAAACCGGCCTGGGTCGTCTCCAGGTCGTCCCCGGCGCAGCCGGAGTTGAGCATTGCCAAAACGCTGCCGATCAGGACGAACAGAGTGGCTCTGCTGATTGTGTGCATCTCGTGTCTTCCCGGTTTCGTCTTGTTGTCGGTAACGGGTCCGCTGTCTGGAAGGAGTCGGTCCTCTTCGGGCTGCCGGCCGATGATAGGTGCGTGTCTACCCTTACAAGAGCCCGGGGGGATCAACACGGCATACGAGAGCTTCAGCCAAGCACCTGGCCATCACCCGGTGGGATGATGCATTGAGTTGCGCCTTCGCCGGCGGACCGCGCGCCAGTGACTCATCATGGGGGTGAGCACTCGTTCCCGGACCGCATAGATAGCCGGCAGATCGTCAGTCAACGCTTGATAGGGCAAACAAGTGTCATTGTCCACACCGCCGAACTGCCGATTTGCGGCAACGATCCCTACTTGGCCCTCGGGCTGCTGGAAGCCGGAGGTTGTTGGTCTCAGCCAAAGGTCATAAGGGTCATAGAGGTCATAGAGGTTATAGAGGTTATAGAGGTCATCGAAGCTATCGATAACGATACCCTGTCAGCGCTCTGACGATTGGTTTGGCGCCTGTCGCAGCGGCCGTCTTCACGAGTTGAAACCCTTGGCGGAGCGGGTATCGGGGATAACGCCCTGGTGCAATTAACTAGGGCATCATGGAGCGTGTTCGGGCCAAATCATGGCCGGGAAAGAAAGGTATACCGAGCAGGTAGTCGCCGTTTGGGTGCGTCGCGCGATGATCCCAATTTAACCATTCGCACTTTAAATACCTGTTATTGATACGCTAATGAGCCGAGTTGAAATCGGACGGA
This sequence comes from Candidatus Coatesiibacteriota bacterium, assembly GCA_014728185.1. GTDB lineage: Bacteria > RBG-13-66-14 > RBG-13-66-14 > RBG-13-66-14 > RBG-13-66-14 > WJMB01. The sequence continues at coordinate 853 of WJMB01000305.1, read as the reverse complement.
CGTTACACGCGAGCTACTGGAATAGCGGATTGTCCACCGAACAGGGTGTGCGATCCCTTCACAAGCTGCGTATGCCGATCCGGTTGACGCCTTGATCCCCGTTCCGCTTCGCTGAGAGTCCAGCGCGGCCGCCGGGGCTTGCTCGAGGCGGGAATCAAGTGGGACCTGACGACGCCCGGATTCTGCCACTATCATTTGATGTGAACCTTATCCGTCCGAGGCCTCCCGGGGGTCGCAACGTCGGTGATGGTTGATAAACGGCGGGTTCCGGGGGTATGATCGAAGCCGTCGCTGATGATGAACACGGAGCATCGAGCGCAACCCCGGCGACCCTATTCGCATCCCCTAGAATAGAGCCTTTATCGTCTCACGTCAATCCGTCCCTGCCGAGGAGACCACCTTGCTTCAGCGCCTTGATCCCGCCGAGCACCGCCGTGTCGAACCGCTGATCCCCCCCGACGATCCGCTGACCGCCGGGTTGCACTACAGCCTCTTCAACCGCTCCGCCGAGCCGGGTCTGCCCGGCGTGGACTGCTTCGTCGACGCCGCCGCCGAGCCCACCCTGGTATTGACGCGGGACTGGGGGCTGATGTTCCACTCGCCCGAACCAGGGAGCTTCCAGGCGGCCCTGGACTATCTGCTCTCCCGGACCTACCTGAAGCAGCTAGAGGATGAGCTGCCGTCGGACATCGACGAGGAGGTCGGGCGCCACTACCGGGAGGTGCTGCACTTCTCGGCCCTGGAGAACGACTGGTGCCGGATGCTGGCCGAGCGACTGCCCATCGAGCGCGAGAACCGCTGCCTGGTCTACTACTGGGACGCCCCGCCGCCCCGGGAGCCGCGGCTGCCCCTG